>JAGBEM010000116.1 GCA_017936985.1 Oscillospiraceae bacterium | reverse complement strand
GTCCGGCTGTCCACCATAGTCAGCAGAATGCCCTCGATCCGCAACTTCGGATTGATCTGCCGCTTCACCTTGTTGATCGTCTGGAGCAGCTGTTCCAGTCCTTTCGCGGAAAGGTAATTGGCCTGCACCGGAATCAGTGTGGTGTCCGCCGCTGCCAGCGCATTGACGGTCAGCATCCCAAGGCTGGGCATACAGTCCAGAAGCACATAGTCATAATCCTTCTTGACCGGCTCCAGGAACTGTTTCAGAATCCGTTCCCGGTTCATCGTGTTGACCAGCGCCACCTCAAGACCGGCAAGAGAGATGTTTGCCGGAATCAAGTCGATGCCTTCCTGCTGGTGAAGAATCCCTTCCGCCGGCTGTATTGCGTCTTCATTGATCGTCTTGTTCAGGAGATCAAACAGCGTGGTTTCCAGATCATCAGGTCTGGGATACCCAAGGCTGATTGTCAGCGATCCCTGCGGATCAGTGTCCACCAGAAGCACCTTCTTTCCCTCCCGCGCAAGCCCGATGCCGAGGTTCTCCACCGTCGTCGTTTTTGCCGTGCCGCCTTTTTGGTTGACGACACAGATCACTGTTGGTTTGTCCTTCATACGTCCTCCTATTCTTTCCAGCCGTATAAATCGTGGTTGACCTTCGCCTGATAGTAGTGGTCGATGGTCAGCGGCGCGTTATACAGCGTAGTGAGCATGTAAGCCTTGATGTTCCTGATATCCGTGGTGTTCTCATGGATGCAGTCCAGAACATACTGGATATGCTCATAACCCAGCTTCATGAACCGGCTCTTTACAACCTCCACCGGCCGATCTTCCCCGGCACAGCGGATCGTCTTTGCTGAGCTGCATACGATATCAACTATAAGCTCCACAATCTCCTCAATGCGTCCGTGGTCATACGGATAGCTGATCTTCAGGTCTTCAATGGCAAGATGATCTCTGAAATATTCTTCATACGATCTTCGTTCCTCCATCTCATCCCTTCTCATCCCATCAATCGAAACGCTGATCTTTGCCGATACCGGCTGTGCTTCCGACGATGGATAGATAGGATTGGTCTTGTTCAATTCAGTATTATTAAGATCAGTATTATTTCCGTGTGATTTCCACACGTCCAAAGATGTGATATTCACATCCCCAGAAGTGTGATTTTCACATTTCTTGAAATGTGATTCCGTATCGTTCTGTGGATTGCCTGTGGAAAACTTCAAAACGTAGATCAGAGAAGGCTTTCCCAGCCCCTGACGCTTCCGCTTGATCAGCCCGATTTTGTTCTCCAGCTCCGACAGTATCTTGCAGGCTTTCTGATTCCCGCAGTGAAGATCGGTCATGATGTCCTCGACCGTGTAGATGATATAGACGCGGTTCAGAGCGTCAAACCACTGGTTCCGTATGGACAGCTGGAGCCGGTCGAGCATCAGGCCGTACAGCAGCTTTGCCTCTGTGCTGATCTCCTGGAACTCATCCCCGGTTATCAGCTTCTTCGGAATACGGTAGAACGAATACTGCTCTGCATCATCCGGACCGTAAAAATAATCGAAACTCATATCGTCCCTCCGTATGTATCGGCAATAAAAAAAGACGTTTACCTGTGTCCCCAAAGGGAAACAAATAAACGTCTTATCGCCTGTACTCGTTATTCAGTTATATCGGCGCTCCTTTCACGCCGTGTGGTATTATGCCGCCATCCGGTGCCTCACAGCCCTTATCTCAGGGCATAAAAAAAGAGGCGTATGCCCCGGAAAGCCTTTATTTATGCGGTTTCTGGCGGTTAGTCCAAATACTTCACGAGCATTGGCCATGACATAGTCGCAGCAACCGTTCAGATTGTGGGCATCGTAATAGAACGTATTGGCCTCGTCGCCGGATTTGATGATGCCATTGAGCCCGTGGACAGCCATGTTCATCAGGCAGAGATGAGCATTGTACTCCACTTTTTCCTGACCGTAAAAGGTCATAGCGGAGTTGGCCTCCATACCGGCAGCATTGACGAAATCACCGGTCTGGACAAACATGCCGCCGCTGCCGCAGGCCGGGTCGAGAAGTACGCCGCCGGATGGTTCCAGCACATTGACGATCATTTTGACAAGAGACTTGGGTGTGAAAAACACACCATCGTCCTGAGCAATGTTTTTCGCGAATTTATTGAGGAAGTATTCATAAATGCGGCCGATCACATCGCCGCCCACCTCGTCCAGCGCGCTGTTATTGAAAATGCGCAGCAGCTCGCCCAGCAGTTCGTCGGAGAACATGGTGTAGTCTTTGGGCAGTACACCGGTGAGCTGCTCGGACTGAGCCTCCACCAGTTCCATGGCGTTGTTGACCACTTCACCCAAGCTGTTCATCGTATGGCCGCTCTGATTTGTTAATCCGGCAGAAGCGATTTCCGCGGGGAGATTAACGAGATATTCATACTGGGCTTCCCTTGGCAGAAACAGGGCGCTCTTAGAGGTGAAGTCGCTGGCTTCTACAGGCATTACCCGTCCATTGCGGACGGGACGGTTCTTCAGGATTTCCTTTTCCACCAGCTTGAAGCGACTGTACGCATAACGCAGGAAAATCAAACCCAGCACGGGCATGCAGTATTGATTGGAAGTCAGCTTGGAACCTGCGCGAAGCAGATCGGCAGACTCCCATAGGTCACTTTCAAGTTTTCGGATGTTAATCATTTTCCTTTTGCCTCCGCCGTAAAATCAAGCCACGCTTCTTCAATGGATGCGTATTCTATGTCATTTTCAATGCAAAACTCTTTGATACTCTTCATTGCAGAAAGATTGGGTTTCGCTTTTCCGCCTTCCCATCGGTTTACCGTTGAAAATGCGACATTAATTTTCTTGGCAAAATCACCCTGCGTCAGGAAGCATCTCTGCCGTGCGCGCTTTATCTCTTCTGGAAAACTCATTTTGCATCTCCTTCCCGCTTATATACTATCAATATAGCGTTATTATATCATGCATTTGCAAATTCTGCAATATATTCACGTTTGTTGACAAAAAACTGCCTGCCGATCTATGAAATCGACAGGCGAAAAGTATTATTTAATCTATGAACCGCACTTCTGTCCTATAGTGCAGGATTTCAGGCAGCATTTCCAACAGATCCAGACCAAATCAATAACTGTTTCTGCAGAAAAATTGCATATATATTATACCTATGAACCCGAGGGAATTTCCTTCGGGTTCTATTTTTATGTAATGGGAGGAATTCAAAATGAAAACAGAAAGCCGCTATATCACGCGCGGGATTCAGGCAGAGCTGCCGAGCTGGCTGGTCAATCTGCTGTGGTTCATGCGGGATGGAATGGAGGTGGAGAAGCAGGATTATTTGCAGATCTTTCGCCTGAGCCGGACGGACAAGGGACAGCGCATCGAGCATGAGCAGGAGCAGCCGCCGTATCAGAAAACGCTGGATGTGCCCTGTGAGGACGCGGTGGGTGCGAAGGTCTATATCATCGATGACGGAACACACGTTACTATGCTGCTCGCAGACGAATATTGATGAGGAGGAAAAGGCGATGAAAGAAAAGTTCACTTGCATCCATTGTGGCCGCGAATTACCGATGGAGGATGCTGTTTACTGCGGCGATGACCTGATGTGCCCGAGCTGTGCGGATGAGCTTACCGTTACCTGCCGCAACTGCGGCGAGCGGGTCTATCTAGATGATTCCTATGGCGAAGATGGCATGCGCATCTGTTCGTCGTGCTTCGAGAACTATTTCGTTACCTGCGACCGCTGCGGCAGACTGGTGCGTGAGGAATACGCCTGCTATGCGGACGATGACGAGGACGAATGTTACCCGCTCTGTGATGTCTGTGCCCATATCCGGAATCAAAATGCCCTGCACCGGTATGACTACAAGCCTGAGCCGATCTTTTACGGCAGCGGTCTGCGGCACTTCGGTGTGGAGTTGGAGATTGACGACGCTGGGCAATCGTCCAAGAACGCCAAGCAGATCATGGCGGTTGCGAACAGTGAGCATGAGCACCTGTATGCCAAGACGGACGGTTCGCTCGATAACGGCCTTGAACTGGTGACCCACCCGATGACGTTGAAATATCACATGACGGACATGCCATGGGCGGAGGTGCTGGAAGAAGCCCGCTCGCTCGGGTATCTCAGCCATAAGGCATGTACTTGCGGCCTGCATGTACATATCTCGCGGAAAGCCTTTGGGATTACCGACGAGGAACAGGAGGCAGCCATTGCCCGGT
>JAGBEM010000115.1 GCA_017936985.1 Oscillospiraceae bacterium | reverse complement strand
GGGTGCGCCCGTTAACGCGTTTTGAGGCGGATTATCTGTCATTGCGAGCCAGTGCGCATACTGGCGTAGCAATCCCCCGGTTGATCCGTAAACCAAGGTGGTACCGCGTAAATTCTACGCCCTTGCTTATGCAGGGGCGGTTTTTCATTTTCAGGAGGAAAGATCAATGAGCGAAAAGAAACCCTATTATATTTCCACGGCCATTGCCTACACATCCGCAAAGCCCCATATTGGCAATACTTACGAGATCGTGCTGGCAGATGCCATTGCCCGGTTCAAGCGCCAGCAGGGCTACGATGTGTATTTCCAGACCGGCACCGACGAGCACGGCCAGAAGATCCAGCAGAAGGCGGAAGCCGCCGGCATCAGCCCTCAGGAGTATGTGGACAATGTGGCCGGCCAGATCAAGGGCATCTGGGATCTGATGAACACCACTTACGACCGGTTTGTCCGGACCACCGACCCGGAGCACAAGTCCAAGGTGCAGAAAATCTTCAAGCGGATGTATGAAAAGGGCGACATTTATAAGGGTAAGTATGTTGGTAAGTACTGTACTCCCTGTGAGAGCTTCTGGACGGACAGCCAGCTCATCGACGGCAAATGTCCCGACTGCGGCCGCGAATGTGCCGATGCTGAGGAGGAAGCATACTTCTTCAAGATGAGCAAGTACGCCAACAGGCTCATGAAGCATATTGAGGAAAATCCCGACTTTATCCAGCCCGAGAGCCGGAAAAACGAGATGGTCAATAACTTCCTGAAGCCGGGTCTGCAGGATCTGTGTGTTTCCAGATCCAGCTTTACCTGGGGCGTGCCGCTGGACTTTGCCCCCGGTCATGTGAGCTATGTGTGGCTGGATGCACTGAGTAACTATATCACCTTCTGCGGTTACGATCCCGACGGCAACCACAGCGAGCATTACAAAAAGTTCTGGCCTGCTGACCTGCACCTGATCGGCAAGGATATTGTCCGTTTCCACACCATCTACTGGCCCATCTTCCTGATGAGCATGGGTGAGGAGCTTCCGAAGCAGGTATTCGGTCACCCCTGGCTGCTGGTCAAGGGCGATAAGATGAGCAAGAGCCTGGGTAATGTGATTTATGCCGACGATCTGGTGGAGCTGTTCGGCGTGGATGCTGTGCGGTATTTTGTGCTCCATGAGATCCCCTTCGCAGCAGACGGTATCATGACCTATGAGCTGATCATCGAGCGGGTCAACAGTGAGCTTGCCAATATTCTGGGCAACCTGGTCAACCGTACCGTTGCCATGAGCAATAAGTATTTCGGCGGCCGGATCTGCCAGCCCAATACCCCCGAGGCTATCGACGAGGAACTGAAGGCGGTGGCCCTAGCCATGCCCGGCAAGGTGGCGGCAAAGATGGACGAGCTGAAGGTGGCCGATGCCATTGACGAGATCTTCGTTCTGCTGCGCCGTGCCAATAAGTATATCGATGAAACTGCTCCCTGGGCTCTGGCCAAGGACGAAAATAACCATCCCCGTCTGGGTACTGTCCTTTATAACCTGCTGGAGGCCATTCGCTTCGCTGCAGTGGCTCTGGAATCCTTCCTGCCGGACACCTCCAAGCGTATCCTGGCTCAGCTGAATGCGGAAAACGGCGGCCTGGAGAGTCTGAATACATTTGGTGTTCTGCCTTCTGGCGGCAGCGTAGGTGCAGGTGAGATCCTGTTTGCCCGTCTGGACCCGGTCAAGAAGATGGAGGAGATCAACGCCTTCAACGAAGCCAAGGCAAAGGAAAAGCTGCCTGCGCTGGAGATCGAACCTTACGCCGAGGAAAATGTGGATTTCGACACCTTCTGCAAGAGCGATTTCCGGGCTGTGAAGGTCAAGGACTGCGTGAGCGTCAAGAAGAGTGATAAGCTGCTGCAGTTTACTCTGGATGACGGCACAGGTACAGACCGCCAGATCCTTTCCGGCATTGCCAAGTATTATAAGCCTGAGGAGCTGATCGGCAAGACTCTGGTGGCGATCACCAATCTGCCCCCCCGGAAGATGATGGGCAGAGAGTCCTGCGGTATGCTTTTGAGCGCTGTGCACACTGAAAAGGGTGAGGAGAAGCTGAATCTGATCATGATCAGCGATGCCATCCCTGCCGGCGCAAAGCTGTGCTGATAACTGCATAACAAAAGGCGCGGTGCGTAAGCACTGCGCCTTTTTGCTGCAGAAAAGATGCAAGAATATGTCCTTTTCTTGTTTCGGCAAGAAAAGGACGAAAAGAAGCCGACATAGGAGAGGCGTTAATGCCGCGCTCCCGCGCGGGAGCGCGACACTAGTGCCTCTTAAGCCGACTTCTTTGGTTACTTTCTTGTTCGGTGAAAAGAGAGTAACACGCATTGCTAAAAGTTTTGCAAAATGGTATCAGTTCCGGCTTTGAGGGCATCCGTGCCAACCAGCTCTGCCAGCAAATGATACTCTGTATCCGCATCATGGGGAACAGCCCAAGCGCCGGCATCGCTGCCAGGCGCGATTTTTCCACCCATGGCGGCAAAGCGCACCACATTTTCTGCCGCGCTTTCCCAGATGGCGGCAACGGCTGCTTCCTCAAACCGTCCCTTTCCCCGGAGATTTCCGATAGTAGACAGGGTCGGCACCCAGACAGCGCCGGCTTCTGCCATGGCACACAGAGCGTCTTCGTCCAGATATGCGCCGTGTTCAATGGAATCTACCCCGGCCGCCGCTGCCGCTTCTACAGTTCTGGCACCGTTGGCGTGAGCCATAACGGAAAAACCCTCTTCATGGGCGATGTGAATCAGCTCCCGGATATCATCTTGCGGCAAGCTAGCTTCTGTCAGCACACCAAACCGGTCAAAATCCATCAGTCCGGAGACCATGATCTTGATGAAATCCGCACCCTGCTGCCGGTGCTGACGGACAAGTGAGGCATATTCCTGCAAATTCTGCCAGCTTTCGCCGATAAAGCCGCCGTAATGCCCCTTTTTGCACAAAGGCGCGAAAGGTGTGCGATAAGTAATGCCAAACTCCGATGCCAGTTCCCGGGCGGCTTTGCCTGCGCCCCAGCGGTCACCGCCATCCCGCAGATAAGTAAACCCCTGCTTTTGATAGCCGGCCAGAATGTTGCGGATCCATGCTATGTTCGGACATTTTGCGTGCCGGGCAATGGCGGCTTTCCACTCCACTCCGTCCAAAATCATATGCATATGACAGTCTGCTCTCATATGTATCACCTCTTGGCTACAGTATAGCAACTTACGCATAAATTGTAAACTTTTTCTTACACCCTTGCGCTGCAGAAAAACCTGTGATAGAATATTGCGTAGCTTGCTACATTTTTGGGAGGTGCTTGCTTGAAACGACATTACGGACACCGGATCCGGATCCTCCACTGGTGCGCAGACCAGGCAATGACCAATGCTCTGGCCAGCATGGAGCTGACAGCCGCTCAGGGGCATATTATGGGCTTTCTCGCTCACCGGCAGGAACCGCCCTGCAGCCGGGATGTGGAGGAAGCCTTTCACTTAAGCCATCCTACCGTTTCCGGCCTGCTCAGCCGGTTGGAGAAAAAGGGCTTCATCGAATTTCGTCCGGACGAGACGGATCGCCGGTGCAAACGCATTTACATTCTGCCAAAGGGAATCGAGTGTAATGAAATGATGCACCGCACGATTTTGGAAAACGAGGAGAAGATCGTAAAAGGCTTCTCCGAGGAAGAGAAAGAGCAGTTTCTGGCACTGTTGGAGCGTGCAGCGCGGAATATGGGCGGCGACCGGTGCTGCCGCAGACACAAGGAGGAAAACCAAACATGATAAGACGACTTGCCCGGTGCATCCGGGAATATAAATGGCCGGCATTGCTCAGCCCACTTTGCATGATCGGCGAGGTGGCTATGGAGGTGCTGATTCCGCTAGTCATGGCAGACCTGTATGACTACGGTGTCAGTATGCAGAATATGGAAGTGGTCATCACCAAGTCCATCCAGCTGGTGCTGTGCGCCCTGGCGTCGCTGTGCTTTGGCGTTGCCTCTGCCACCTTTGCATCCAAAGCGGCTACCGGCTTCGCCAAAAATCTGCGTCACGATATGTTCTACCGTGTCCAGAATTTCAGCTTTGCCAATATCGACAAATTCTCCAGCGCATCCATTGTCACCCGTCTGACATCGGATGTTGCCAATCTTCAGATGACCTTCCAGATGATGATCCGCATGACTATCCGCTGCACTATGATGCTGGTGCTGGCGCTGACCATGGCGCTGCGGCTGTCGTTAAAGCTCAGCACCATCTACCTGCAGGTCATGCCGGTTCTGGTGGTAGCGTTGGCCTGCCTGGTGCCTCTGGTCTTTAAGATCTTCGACCGGGGCTTCAAGATGATGGATAAGCTGAACAATGTGGTTCAGGAAAATGTTCACGGCATCCGGGTGGTCAAATCCTTTGTCCGGGAAGATAAGGAAACGGAAAAATTCACCGGCATTTCCGGCGATCTGGCAAAGAACTTCTCCAAAGCCGAAAAGATCCTGTCCTTGAACTCGCCCATTATGATGATGTGCGTGTATGCCTGTATGCTGTCTATCTCCTGGGTGGGTGCCCAGATGGTGGTATCCTCCGGCAACAACCCGGACCTGGGGCTCACCACCGGCGAGCTTTCTTCCATGTTTACCTATACCACCCAGATCCTTTCCGGTCTGATGAATATGTCCATGGTGTTCGTCATGATGACCATGTCCCGCACCCCTATGCGCCGCTGCTATGAGATCCTCGCAGAAGAACCGGATCTGACTTCTCCTGCCAATGCGGTGGAGAAGGTTGCTGACGGCAGCATCGATTTTGAAAATGTCTCCTTCCGCTACAGCGCAGAGGCCCAGCACCGGGCACTGAAGGAAGTGGATCTGCACATTCCTGCCGGTGCTACGGTAGGTATTTTGGGAGGTACCGGCTCCAGTAAGTCTACGCTGGTGCAGCTGATCCCCCGGCTGTATGATGTGTCCGAGGGAAGCATCAAGGTAGGCGGCGTGGATGTCCGGGATTACGATCTGGAAGTCCTTCGGGACAATGTGGCCATGGTACTGCAGAAGAATGTGCTGTTCTCCGGCAGCATCAAGGAAAACCTGCGCTGGGGCGATCCCAATGCCACCGACGAGGAGCTGATCCATGCATGTAAGCTGGCCTGCGCCCACGACTTCATCGAATCCTTCCCGGATGGTTACGACACCCACATCGAACAGGGCGGCACCAATGTATCCGGCGGTCAGAAGCAGCGGCTTTGTATTGCCCGGGCGCTGCTGAAAAAACCCAAGATCCTGATTTTGGACGATTCCACTTCTGCGGTGGATACCCATACCGATGCGCAGATCCGTAAGGCTTTTGCCGAGGAGATCCCCGGCACCACCAAGCTGATCATCGCCCAGCGTGTGGCTTCCGTGCAGGATGCGGATATGATCATCATCCTGGATAACGGCCAGGTAGCGGCTGTGGGCACTCACGATGAACTGATGCAGACATCTTCCATTTACCAGGAAGTCTTCTATTCTCAGCAGAAGGGAGGAATGGAATAATGCCCCCTGCAAGAATGCGCGGCGACGGCCGCAAGGCAAAAGACCCCAAAAAGACCCTGGGCCGTATGCTGAAATATTTGATGCAGTATAAACTGACGATCTTCATTGTGCTGCTGTGTATTTTCGCCAATGCCTACACCCACGCCAAGAGCTCCACAGCCTTGGGTAATCTGGTGGATCAATTTATCCTTCCTATGGTAGCCTCCGGCTCTACGGATTTTGCACCTGTGTGGGCGTTTTTGGTCAAGCTGGCCTGTATCTTCGTTATTGGCATGGCAGCCAGCTTTCTGCAAAGCTATTTGATGGTCGGCGTCACCCAGGGCATCCAGAAGAAAGTCCGTGACGACCTGTTCCGGAAAATGCAGACCCTGCCGATCCGTTATTTCGATTCCAATGTTGCCGGTAACATCATGTCCCGTTACACCAGCGACATCGATACCCTGCGGCAGATGATCTCCCAATCCATTCCCCAGGCAGTTTCTGCGGTGGTGACCCTGGTCGTGATCTTTATCACCATGCTGACGGAATCCTGGATCTTGACCATTGTGTCTATGATCACAGTGCTGGGTGTGGTGTTCGTTACCAAGACTCTGGCCGGCAAGTCTGCAAAATTTTTCATTGGCCAGCAGAAATCTTTGGGTGCGGTCAACGGCTATATCGAGGAAATGATCACCGGACAGAAGGTGGTTAAGGTCTTTAACCACGAGCAGATCAGCAAGGAAGAGTTTGATAAGCTAAATGAAGAACTGCGCCAGAATGCCTACTCTGCCGGTAAGTTCTCCAACATGATGGGTCCCATCAACAATAATCTGGGCTATGTCCAGTATGCCATTCTCGCGATCGTCGGCGGTATCCTGTGCGTGCTGTCTACGGAAGAGGTGCCGCTGCTGAGTCTTGGCAGTCTTATCGCCTTTATGACGCTGTCCCGGCAGTTCAATATGCCCATCAACCAGATCTCCAACCAGATCAATGCCATCGTCATGGCCCTGGCCGGTGCGGAGCGGATCTTCGAGCTGATGGATGAGCAGCCGGAGGAGGATCACGGCTATGTGACTCTGGTCAACGCAAAGGAAGATGAAGCGGGCAACCTGACCGAGTGCGAAGAGCGTACCGGCCGCTGGGCATGGAAGCATCCCCACGGAGATGGCACGCTGACCTATACGGAGCTGAAAGGCGACATCGTCATGGACGGCGTGGATTTCGGTTATGTGCCGGAGAAGCAGGTTCTGTATGACGTGACGCTGTATGCCCATCCGGGTCAGAAGATCGCCTTCGTAGGCGCAACCGGTGCCGGTAAGACCACTATTACCAACCTGATCAACCGCTTTTACGACATTGCCGACGGCAAGATCCGTTACGACGGTATTAATATCAACAAGATCAAAAAGCCGGATCTGCGGCGCTCCCTGGGCGTTGTCTTGCAGGAAACCAACCTGTTTACCGGCACGGTGATGGAAAATATCCGCTACGGCAAGCTGGATGCTACTGATGAAGAATGTATCCAGGCGGCAAAGCTGGCCAACGCCCATGATTTCATCACCCGCCTGCCCAAGGGCTATGATACAGAGCTCACCGGCAATGGTGCCAGCCTTTCCCAGGGTCAGCGGCAACTGATCGCCATTGCCCGGGCGGCGGTGGCAGATCCTCCGGTGATGATCCTGGACGAAGCTACCTCCTCCATCGATACCCGTACCGAGGCACTGGTTCAGAAGGGGATGGATGCGCTGATGAAGGGAAGAACGGTGTTCGTCATTGCCCACCGGCTCAGCACGGTCATGAATTCCGACTGCATTATGGTTTTGGATCATGGCAAGATCATTGAGCGGGGCACTCATGAGGACTTGATTGCTCAGAAGGGCACCTACTATCAGCTCTATACCGGTGCGTTTGAACTGGAATAGGATATGGAAAGGGCGCGGCAAGAAGCCGCGCCCTGTTACTATGTAATTAGAGTTGATCGCCGGCCATGGTCAGTGCTGCTTCGTCTGCGATCAGCGTGAAATCCGGATGCAGCTGCAAGATAGAGGCAGGCATCTTGGGGGTCACGGGGCCGCAAAAAGCGTCATATACCGCCTGAGCCTTGTTGGCACCGATGGCCAGCAGCACAACGCGCTTGGCCTGCATAATATCCACGATGCCCATGGTATAGGCTTTCCGGGGAACTTCATCGGCGCTTTCAAAGAAGCGGGCGTTGGCATCCACGGTGCTCTGGGTCAGCTCCACACAATGGGTTCCCTTGACAAATTCATCGCAAGGCTCGTTGAAGCCAATATGACCGTTTACTCCGATGCCCAGCAGCTGCAGATCCACACCGCCCAGGCTGTGGATGACCCGGTCGTAACGATCACATTCTTTTGCAGCGTCCGGTTCCATGCCGTTGGGGATATTGACATTTGCCGGATCAATGTTGATGTGATCAAAAAAGTTTTGATGCATGAACCGGGAATAGCTCTGGACATGGTCAGCAGAAAGCCCCACATATTCGTCCAGATTTACAGTGTGCACAGAAGAAAAGTCCAGATCGCCCTTTTTGTACCAGTCGATCAGCTGACTGTATGTACCCAGCGGTGTGCTGCCGGTGGCAAGGCCGAGAACACTGTTTGGCTTTAAAATTACCTGGGCAGAGATCATATTGGCAGCCTGGCGGCTGGCTTCCCGGGCGTCTTTGGTACGGATCAATCGCATAATACATGCTCCTTGTTGTTTATTTTTCTGCAGCGATCATATCACAAGGGTATATTTTTGGATAGGGATTTTGACAAAATCAATCCGTTTCGGATAAAAAAGGATACAAAACGGTAAAAAACCACGGCATCTGCTTTTTGGATGCCGTGGTTTTATGTGGTTGTTGCTTCCGTTTCGGTTGACGCACCGGTTTCTGTTGTGTATTCCGTGGATGGTGTTTCCGTGGGCTGCTCCGTAGGTGCTTCGGTGACCTCGGTAGATAGCGTGGTTTCCTCGGTGGCAGGCGTTGTTGTAACCTCTGTAGGGGGTTCCGTGGGGGTGGTTACAGGTTCTGTGGGAATTGTTATAGGCTCTGTAGGTACAGTGCTGGGTTCTTCGGTGGGTGGGGAAGTCACACCGGTGGTGGGCTCTGTGGGATCCGGTTCTACCACAGGGGGTGCGTAATTCTTATATCTATCAAAGAGCTTCAGCACATTGTTGTAACGGGAATTGTACGTAGGACAGCCGAACACACCGATGATCATGTGCCGGCCATCCAGCTGAAAGACCGATAGCAGACAGGCGCCGGCAGCATCTGTAGTGCCGGTTTTCATGCCGACAGCTTCGCTGCGGTAGAAGGAGGAGTTTTTGCGCAGCAGGAAATTTGTGCTGGTCACAGTTCGGTATTTGCCGTTGGTAAAGTACATTCTCGCCTGGGCATTTTTGACGGTATCCCGGATCAGCGGTGTATCCAGGCATATGTTGGCGATGGTCACCAGGTCTGCCATGCAGGTGTAATGATAGTAGTTGGTATAGCCGTCACAGTTGACAAAGTGGGTGTTGACCAGACCCAGGGTTTGCGCCTGATTGTTCATTTCCACAACAAAGGCATCCTCGGCCTCCTGGGCAGGCAGCTGCGGATCTCCGGTAATGACACGGCCGGCAAAAACACCCAGAATGTGGGCCGCATCGCTGCCGCTGGCCATTAGTACGCCTTTGAGCAAATTCTCCACAGTCAGCTGCTGGCCTTTGTATAGGCCAGCCTTGGAGGTATCACCGGGAACGATGGAGAGCATACCTTCGTCAACGGTGATCACGGTATCCTTATCCAGATACTTTAAGGCAGTATAGACGTTCATCAGCTTGGTGATGCTGGCAGGATACAGCTTGGCATCCGCCTCGCTCTTCATGTACAGATAGCTGCGGCTTTCGCAGTCGTAGACGAAGGCTTTTTTTGCGGTAATGCCGGCAATTTCTTCACCGATGGTCACATCCTGGGAGGACCAGGGTTCGGGCGGATCGGTGGGCTTTGGTGTGGTGGGTTTTGTGGGCTTTGTGGCAGGCTGTGTAGGCGGTTCGGTTACAGGTTCCGTGATGGGCTCTGTCACCGGCTCCGTAGTAGGCTCTTGGGTCGCTTCTGTGGTGGGGAGGCTGGTTGGTTCAGAGGTGGGAACAGAGGTGACCTGGGTGGTGGGCGGCATGCTTAAGCTGGGTTCGGTGGGAATGGAGGGGGTGAGTGCTGGTGTGGCTGTACTGCCGCCGGCTATACAGGATAGAACAAGGGACAGGAGCAGCAAGACTGCCGTCAGCTTGATCCATTTCATACCACACACCTCCATTCGACATAAATATCATTCATTATAGGTCTGGCACCGACAAAAGTCAACAAAGTTCCCTATGCATTTTGGGAACATTTCCGGAAATTTTGGGCCGTTTTTGCCTTTGCGTTGCACGAAAATGTGCAACGCATTTCTTTTTTTCAGCTGGGGTTGAAAAGGAGGTACAAATGTGAGCAAGGAAATGAACGCCACTTTGAACCGGCGGATCCGCAGCGGAAAAGTTACCAAGGAGGATGTTGCCCGGCGGCTGGCTGAATTGGCCTTCGGCAGAGCCAACGACTGTGTCCGGCTGGTACTGGAGGAGGACACCCCTCTTGGCAAGCTGGACTTAAGCCTGCTCAGCGAGGTCAAGAAGAATGAAAAGGGTACCGTGGAGGTCAAGCTGGTGGACAGGCTGAGAGCCCTGGAACAGCTGGCACTGCTGGCCCAGGAAAACGGCGAAAATCTGGAGGAATTTTTAAAGGCCCTTCAGGGAGATGAGGTGATTTGAATTATCGGCGCTTTTCTCAAAAGCAAAAGACGGTACTGACCTGGTGGATGCCGGGGAATCCCAATCATGATAAGGAAGCCATCGTCTGTGACGGGGCAGTCCGCTCGGGAAAGACCCTGGCAATGGGGCTGGGGTTCTTTTTATGGGCCATGTCCTGCTTTGACGGAAAGCGGTTTGGCGTCTGCGGAAAGACCATTTCGTCTTTGCGGCGAAATGTCTTGTCGGAGATCCTGCCGCGGCTGACAGATCTGGGGGCTACATACAAGGAGAAACGGACAGAGAATCTGCTGACGGTGACCTTTAAAGGGCATCGCAACCAATTTTACATTTTTGGCGGACGGGATGAAAGCTCTGCCAGCTTGATCCAGGGCATCACCTTTGCCGGGGTCTTGATGGATGAAGTGGCTCTGATGCCCAGAAGCTTTGTGGATCAGGCCTGCGCCCGGTGCTCGGTTGCCGGCAGCCGGCTCTGGTTTAACTGCAATCCGGAAGGGCCGGGGCATTGGTTTTACAAAACCTGGATTTTGGAGGCGGAAAAGCGGAACTGCCTGCGGCTGCATTTTACCATGGAGGACAATCCGACTTTGAGTGAGAAGATCCGAAAGCGGTATGAGCGGTTGTACAGCGGGGTGTTTTACCGGCGATTCATTCTGGGTCAGTGGGTACAGGCAGAGGGCAGGGTCTACGACTTTTTTTGTTCCGATATGGTAAAGTCTGCGCCGAACGGGATGTTTGAAAAGTGGTATGTTTCCTGTGACTATGGCACGGTCAATCCTACCTCTATGGGGCTGTGGGGACTAAAAGATGGGGTATGGTATCGGGTGCAGGAGTTTTATCACGATTCCCGGCAGACTTACTTACAGCTGACCGATGAGGAGTACGCACAAAAGCTAAAGGAATTGGTTGGGAATCGGAAATTGACGGCGGTGATCGTAGACCCCTCCGCTGCCAGTTTTATTGCGGTGCTGAAGCAAAAGGGGTATCGCGTTGCGAAAGCGGAAAATGATGTGTTGTCCGGGATCCGGCTGACTTCGGACTGCCTGAAAGAGGGGAAAATCGTGATCTGTCAGGGGTGCGAGGATTGCCTGCGGGAAATGGATGCTTATGTGTGGGACTTAAGCAGTGATGCAAAGGACCGGGTGAAAAAGCAGAATGACCATGCTATGGATGATATGCGTTATTTTGTGGCGACGGTGCTGAAAAAGGAAACGGATGGGTTTGCGGTATGTGCGGTGGAGAGGAAGCGATAAATTGGGATTGATCGCTCAGCTGGGATAAGAGGGTGTTACTTTCTTGTCTCCGAACAAGAAAGTAACCAAAGAAGTCGGCTTAAGAGGCGCTGGAGTCGCGCTCCCGCGCGCCAAATGCAATATAAGCGGAGCGATTGCCGAGGGGTAATCGTTCATTAACTATGCATTTAAAGCGCGGAGCAACGGAGCGACAAACTGAAATTTGAAAGGAGCAGGATACATTGAAACGGAAACAGAAGGAAAAAACGGTGGCTGCGCAGGCTTGTCAGCTGCGCAGCACGGCAGGGTATCCTTTGGGGACGCTTAAAAGCTTTGTCCCACTGGGAACCGGAGAGGAACAGGTCTACCGCAAGCTTCGGGAAGCGATCCCGGTATTGGATGCGGCGGTGGGAAAGCTGGTACGCCTCAGCGGCGGCTTTCAGGTCATGTGCCAAAATCAGCAGGCACAGAAACGGCTGGAGCAGTTTTTGGCTCATGTGCCATGTGGGCACGGTCAGGAGGGAATCGAATGTTTTCTTTCGGGGTATTTGGACAGCTTACTGACCTACGGCCGGGCGGTAGGTGAGATGGTGGTAGCCGGCGACCGGCTGCGGGCGGTGTGCTGGGGAGATGTGACGGCGCTTCAGGTCCGGGAGGGGGACAATGCACTGGATGCGGTACTGTATGGCCCGGATGAAAAGGGCTGCATGCGGCCGCTGCCGTATCCCCATTTGCTGCTGTTTACGGTATGCAATCCGGAGCCTGCCCATCCGTATGGCGTGAGTTTATTCCGGGGAATGCCGTTTTTGGCGGACATTTTGATGAAGATCTATGCAACCATTGGCTCTAACTGGGAACGGGCTGGGAATGTGCGCTACAGCGTCGTATGCAAGGGGGCTGACAACATGGAGCCTGGTATGGTACAGCAGCGGGGCAGTCAAATGGCACAGGAATGGGCCAGAGCCATGGAGGACAGCAAGAACGGTACGGTTCGGGATTTTGTGGCTGTGGGGGATGTGGAGATCAAGGTCATCGGCGGCGATGCGCCGATCCTGGACTCCCAGGTGCCGGTACGGCAGATTCTGGAACAGCTGGTGGCAAAGACCGGTCTGCCGCCTTTTCTGCTGGGGCTTAGCTGGAGCACCACCGAGCGAATGAGTGCCCAGCAGGCGGACATTCTGACGGCGGAGCTTTGGGCACTGCGGCGCACCGTAGAACCGGCACTGCGGCGGATCTGCAAGACATTTTTGGCGCTGGAGGGGCTGGACGACCGGGTGGAAATTTCCTGGGAGGACATTAGCCTGCAGGATATGACGGAGGAAGCCCAAGCAGCGCTTTACCGGGCCCAGGCGGAGAAGATCCGGGCGGAGATGGGGAAGTAAGATGGGAATCTAGCGCGCTGTTAGACACGACCATCATAGTCTACCTGTCATTCCAAGCTATGCCGCAGCATGGCGTGGGAATCCCCCGGTTAGAAAGGATAGATTACGAAAAGCATCCTGAAAAATTAGGAGATTGCCACACCAGTGGGCGCACTGGTTCGCAATGACATCTCTATTTAACAGCTCTATAAACTGAAATTTAAATGACATTCAGGAGGTTTATTATGGATATTCGGAAGGAAACGGAAGTGATGGGCAGCGGTGTGCCTACGGCGGTACAGCTGGAAGCCATCAATGCCCAGGCAAAGGCCAAGCTGACCCAGGAGCAGGTTTATGTGTTCTCGGTACGGCTGTGTGATGATCAGGTGGATCGGGATCACGAACGCTTTGACACTGCTGCGCTGCCGGTACTAGCGAAGCTGTTTATCGGCAAGACCGGTATCGTAGATCACAAGTGGAGCAGCGATGTACAGGTGGCGAGAGTGTTTGCCACAGAGGTGGTCAAAGAAAGTGATGTCAGCTATCTGAAAGCATGGGCGTACATTCGCCGGGGCGGCACTGCCGATGAGGTCATTGCGGACATTGAGGCAGGCATTAAGAAGGAAGTCAGCATTGGCTGTTCCATGGGACGGGAGATCTGCTCGATCTGCGGCAGCGATCACGGCACCTGCGGTCATCAGAAGGGTGAGTATTACGACGGCGTGCAGTGTGTGGCCATTTTACAGGAGGCAATGGATGCCTATGAGTTTTCGTTTGTGGCAGTGCCTGCACAGCGCAGCGCAGGAGTGTTGAAAGGAATGGGCAGCCGGAATGTAAGTCTGAAAGAACTGGCGGAGGAGTTTGGCGCTCAGGCAGAATACCGGGCACTTTACAAACAGGCACAGCTGGGCCGGGCCTATGAAAAGCAGCTGCAAAATGAAGTGGTACGGCTGTGCCTGACGCTGGAGCTGGGTGTAGAAGAGCCGGTGCTGCGCAGCGTTATGGAAAAGGCAGCGGCGGAGGAACTGGTGAAGCTGAAGGCGGCCCTGGAGGAACGGCTGCGGCAGTGTATGCCTGTGGTGACGCAGCTGCCTGGTGGGAATCAAAAACGGGAGACTGTGGAGAGCGGATTCTTGATCTAAGGAGAAGTGGTATTTTTTCATGGAACATATGTTACTTTCTTGTTTCCGAACAAGAAAGTAACCAAAGAAGTCGGCTTAAGAGGCGCTGGAGTCGCGCTACCGCGCGCCAAATGCAATATAAGCGGAGCGATTGCCGGGGGAAATCGCTCCTTCGCTATTGTACCTGCCGTGCGGGAGCGCGGAATTAACGCCTCTCCGATGTCGGCTTCTTTTCGTCTTTTTTTGTCGAAACAAGAAAAGGACATAGTTAGGTTCGGGTGCTAGATAAGCTGAAATTTGAAACACAATGGGTTTAATCGGCGAAATGCCGGTGGCCATATATTACACAAGGAGGAAATAAACAATGGGTTATGAAAATCTGAAACTGGAAAAGGGTATGTACCGTCAGGAGGGTATGAACTTTACCCAGGTGCTGGAATCTCTGGATCCCAGTGAAAACTATCGGGGCACGGCGCTGGAGGGCACCGATGCCTTTCAGCGGCAGCTGAAGCGTTTTGGCATCCGCGCCAAGGGTGCAGGCTCTTCTACTGTGGAGAAGTTCTTCCGCACCATGGATTCCGCGGTGCTGTTCCCGGAGTACATTGCACGCACCGTTCGTCAGGGCATGGAGGAGAATGACATTCTGCCCTCCATTACCGCAACCACTACGGTCATTGATTCTCTGGACTACCGTTCCATCTATTCCAATCCTACCGATGATGACAAGGCACTGCAGGATGTGGAAGAGGGCGCTGCCATTCCTGAGACGGAGGTCAAGACCAAGGAGCATCTGGTCAGTCTGACCAAGCGCGGCAGAATGCTGGTGGCTTCCTATGAGGCGATTCGCTTCCAGAAGCTGGATCTGTTCAGCGTAATGCTCCGTCAGATTGGCGCCCACATCCAGAAGCAGCAGCTGAATGATGCAGTAAAGGTGCTGATCAACGGTGACGGCAATGACAACGCTGCGGTTCAGTATGCCATCGGTACCGATCCCATTTCCGGCACTGCAGGCAGCCTGGGCTACGATCAGCTGGTGGAGTTCTGGGGTCAGTTTGATCCTTACACCATGAACACCATTCTGTGTTCCACCGGCACTATGACCAAGCTGCTGAAGATTCCTGAACTGCAGAATCCCTTGACCGGTCTAAATTTCCAGGGTACCGGCAAGGTGGGCACACCTCTAGGTGCCAATGTGCATCGCACCAATGCGGTGGCTGACGGTATGATCATCGGTCTGGACAACCGCTATGCCCTGGAGCTGGTGAAGGCCGGCGATGTGCTGGTGGAGTACGACAAGCTCATTGACCGTCAGCTGGAGCGGGCTGCCATCACTTCCATCTCCGGCTTCGGCAAGATCTGCGACGGCGCTGCGGCCGTGCTGAATGTATGACGCTGACGGAGCAGATCGCAGCCCAGGCTAAGGTGCTGCTTCGGGATCTGGAGGAAAAGGATTACGCTATGCTGGAGCTGTTGAGCCGCTCGGCGGAGGTGTCACTGAAGGCTAAGCTCCGGCCAGGGATCCAGGTACGCGATTGCATCGCGGATTTTGTGGCGGCGGCCAGTTTGTTCGTGGTAGCGGCTATGTCGGAGCTGGATGAAGTGAGCCAGATGGAGCAGATCACTGCCGGTGATCTGACCATGCGCCGCAAAAGCGGCAATGCAGCCGGCTGCTGCCTGCGGTATCAGGCTGAGCTGATGATGATGCCGTATATGCGCGACCCCTTTGCGTTTGTGGGGGTGTGAGTATGCGCGGCTCCATTGAGAAGATCCTGCGCAGATATGGACAGCGTGTGACGGTAGACCGGAAGGATGACCGGATGGAATTTAGGGGCATTTTTCAGCACACTGGCTCCAAGGACTGGCACAATATGGAAAAATCCTATTCCCTGCTGGGGCAGATTCCCCGGGGCCAGTATATGATACTGGCTCCGGCGGGGGTTGTGCTGCTGGTGGGCGATAAGCTGCTGGTGGGATCCCGGCGCTTTTCTGTCCGAAGAGTGGAAAGTGTATCCTGGGGAGAAAAGCCCTTGTACAGCTGGGGACTGTGCGTGGAGCTTGGAGGGGAGGACACATGGCCGACATAATGCAGACGGTTACCCGGGTGCTCAGTGGGGCAGGGTATCGCACCGGAGATGCCAATCCCGGCCGGGTGGTATCGGAGATTTCAGAGCCGGTGATCGCTGTGAATTTGGAGCAACTGGATACGGAGCAGCTGACGATGGTCTTGCGCGCTACAGTGGTTTCGCCGGT
>JAGBEM010000114.1 GCA_017936985.1 Oscillospiraceae bacterium | reverse complement strand
GTGGTTGTAGTAATGGACAAATTGCTCGACAGCTGCTACAAGTTCCTCGTAGGTATCGAAATGGTTGAGATAGTACATCTCACACTTTAAAATACCCCAGAAGCCCTCCATATTTAATTTCTTCTTTACCTATCCGCAGTTTTCTCTGCGTGTGTACGCAGACGGAGCGCCGCTGACCTTCCTCATTATGCTGATCGCGTCCTTAACCGTCGGCACTATGACAGACCGGATGAAAGGACAGACAAAGCAATCCGCCCAGGCAGCCTACCGCACCAATCTGCTTCTGGAGACCAATCAGCTTTTGCAAAAAGCACAGACAGATGAGGAAGTTTTGTCTGCTTGCCGCACACAGGTATCTAAGCTGCTGGGCAGAACAGCATCTGTGCTGCCTGGTGTAGTCGCCAGCACCAATAAAGACACCCAGAGATATCCCATTAAGGTCCATGACCGAGTCTATGGAACAGTCATTATCGAGGGAACGGAACCGCTGGAAGCCTTTGAAAACAGTGTGCTGCTGTCCATTCTTGGTGAGTGTGCTTTGACACTGGAGAACAGCCGAAATACCAAAGAAAAAGAAGCGGCGAAGCTGCAGGCAGAGAACGAGAAGCTTCGTGCCAACCTGCTGCGTTCCATTTCTCACGATCTGCGTACACCGCTGACCTCCATATCCGGCAATGCTGGTATGCTACTTTCCGATTTGGAAAAGCTGGACAACGATACCATTCGGCAGATGTGCGGAGATATCTATGACGATTCCGCATGGCTGACCAATTTGGTGGAGAATCTGCTGGCGGTCACCAAGATCGAAGAAGGCAGGATGAAACTTCAAAAACAGCCGCATCTGGTAGAAGAGATCGTCTCGGAGGCTTTGCAGCACATCAGCAGAAAGCAGACGGAGCATACCGTTACCGTACATTACGAAAATGAACTGCTCCTTGCCAGGTGCGATGCCCGGCTGATCATTCAGGTCATTATCAATCTGGTGGACAATGCCATCAAACATACACCTGCCGGCTCACACATTACCATCACTACAAAGCAGAACGGGCAGCACACTGAGATATCTGTAGCTGACAACGGCGCAGGCATTCCGGACAGCGAAAAGGAAAAAGTATTCCAGATGTTCTACAGCGGCAGCAATCCCATTGCTGACTGCCGCAGAAGTCTGGGCCTGGGCCTCAGCCTTTGCAAGTCTATCATCACTGCCCACGGCGGCGAGATCACTGTATCCGACAATGTGCCTACCGGCACGATCTTTACATTTACCATTCCATCTGGGGAGGTGGAAGTCCATGAATAATCCCAAGATCTTAGTGGTGGAGGACGATTCCACTGTCCGCAACCTGATCACCACTACCTTAAAATCTAATAATTACGCCTACATAACAGCCCCCACCGGTGAAGCCGCCATTGCAGCAGCAACCACCCAGCAGCCGGATATCGTGTTTCTGGATCTAGGGTTGCCGGATCTGGACGGCGTGGAGATTATCAAGCGGATTCGTACATGGTCCCAGATGCCCATTATCGTCATCAGCGCAAGAAGCGAAGACTCTGACAAGGTAACTGCTCTTGATGCCGGTGCCGATGATTACCTGACCAAGCCCTTTTCTGTTACGGAACTGCTGGCTCGCCTCCGGGTCGCGCAGCGCCGAATTACGATCGTTGAAGGCAAGCCTGGCGACTCCGTATTCCACAACGGTAAATTGACGGTGGATTACGCCGCAGGCTGTGCTTCCCTAAATGGTGAGGAACTGAAGCTGACACCCACAGAGTATAAGCTGCTGTGCCTGCTTGCCAAGGATGCAGGTAAGGTGCTGACTCACACCTATCTGACCAATAAGATCTGGGGCAGCTCCTGGGAGAGCGATATGGCATCTTTGCGGGTGCATATGGCAACTTTGCGCAAAAAGCTGGAAAAGGATTCCCAGACCCAGTATATCCAAACCCATATCGGCATCGGCTACCGGATGCTGAAGGTGGAATAAGGAAAGCTACGCGGACCACCTCAAACCCGAGGCGGTCCGTCAATTATTTACACTTTATATTCAAAAGTTATCTGTGTTTTGGTATAATAACGATGAAAGGGGTGCTGGCCTATGAACATTGCGAAAATAATGATACCCAAGGCACTGACGGTTTTCCTGAACGAAAAGCAGACCGTCCGGCAAGGTTGGGAGATCATGACACGAAACGGTTATACTGCTATACCTGTTTTGGACGCAGAGCAGCACTATATCGGAACTGTCAGCGAAGGCGATTTTCTGCGCCACATTCTCGACACCGGCTCGCTGGATAAACTGGAGATGGAAAACCATCGGGTCAGAGAGCTTGTTCGCCGGGATTTCTGCCCACCCATCAGTATTGATGCTGATGAGAGCGAGGTAGTCAGCGCAGCCTTAAACCAAAACTTTGTTCCCATCGTGGACAGCAGAAACACTCTTTGCGGAATCTTGACACGCCGTGGCGTGATTGCCCATCTGGCAGAAAAGCAAGGAATCGAACCTAAAGAGTAATACATACTCTTCAATAACAAGGGGGCTACACTATGAAAATCCAATTTATCGGTGCGACCCATGAGGTGACGGGTAGCTGTACACTTTTGGAAGTCTGCGGTAAGAAGTACCTGGTGGACTGCGGTATGGAGCAAGGGATCGACGTATTTGAGAATGTGCCGATCCCTGTGCCTGCCAATACCATTGAGGCGGTCTTTCTGACACACGCCCACATTGACCATTCCGGTATGCTACCAAAACTGTATAAGGACGGCTTCCGGGGCAGTATTTACGCAACCACAACTACCTGCGATCTGTGCAACATTATGCTGCGGGACTCCGCCCACATTCAGGAATCCGAAGCGGAGTGGCAGAACCGGAAAGCACAGCGAGCCGGTGATGAATTAGTCGTACCGGTCTACACCATGGCAGATGCAATCGGTGCTATCTCCCGTTTTCGTCCCTGCGAATACGGTCAGGTGATCCAGGCGGAGGAAGGCATCGTTGTTCGCTTTTCCGATATTGGACACTTGCTGGGCTCTGCCTGTATTGAATTGTGGGTGACCGAGGAAGGCGTTACAAAGAAAATCGTGTTCAGCGGTGATGTGGGCAACATCGATCAGCCATTGATCAAAGACCCTCTGCCGGTAGAAGAAACGGACTACCTTGTTCTGGAATCTACCTATGGCAACCGTCTCCACGAAAAGCCGGGCAATACTGTTGGGGAACTGGCTGATGTGCTGCAGCGAACCTTTGACCGGGGCGGTAACGTGGTGATTCCATCCTTTGCGGTGGGAAGAACGCAGGAGATGCTCTATGCCATCAGGCAGATTAAGCAGGAAGGGATGGTCAGCGGTCACGATGGATTCCCGGTGTATGTGGATAGCCCTCTGGCTGTAGAAGCCACGGGCATTTTCCTGCAGTGTGACCAAAGCTGCTTCGATGAAGAAACTGCTGAATTAGTCAAGCAAGGCATCAACCCGATTTGGTTTGATGATATATGTCTGTCTGTAACAAGTGACGAATCCAAGCAGATCAACTTCGACAAACGACCAAAGGTGATCCTGTCTGCCAGCGGTATGTGCGAGGCGGGCCGAATCCGCCACCACCTGAAGCACAATCTTTGGGGGGAGGAAAATACCATCCTTTTCGTTGGCTATCAGGCGGAAGGTTCCCTCGGCAGAAAACTCCAGGACGGTGCACAGTATGTCCGGCTGTTCGGTGAGGATATTACTGTCAATGCGGAGATCTCCGCGCTCCACGGCACCAGCGGTCACGCAGATCAGGCAGGCTTGATCCGATGGCTCGCAGGGTTCAAGGAAAAGCCTCAGATGGTTTTTGTCAATCACGGCGATGACGCAGCCTGTATGATTTTTCAGAAGCTGCTGACCCAGATGGGCTACTACGCAGAAGCACCCTACAGCGGCACTGAGTACGATTTGATAACCGGAAGAATGACTGTGTTTGCAGATTCCAAGCCCATTCGCCGGGAAGAGCAGACAAAGGGCTCTGCCAGAGCACGGGCGGTCTATGGTGATCTGTTGTCAGCTGCAGAAGCGCTCCTTGCCTTTGTGAAAACCTGCAAAGGCAGAACTAATCAGGATAAAGCAAAGCTTGCCTCTCAGATTCGTAATCTGATAGAAAAGTGGAAATAGACCGATCAAGAATGTGATGTTATCACGGAAGTACTGCGAAAGCCTGTGTATATTAACAGCAAAAAGGAACGAGGAGGAACTACCATGAAAAAGTTCATAACGCTATTGCTTTCCGTTCTGTTTTTGGCAGGCTGTGCATTACCGGCGGGGCAGGAAGTCAGCTACCGTCAGATCAATATGGATGAGGCCATAACCATGATGGAAGAAGAATCCAGCTATATTATTCTGGATGTACGCACACCGGAGGAATTTGCGGAGAAGCATATTCCCGGAGCAATCAATGTTGCCAATGAAACCATCGGT
>JAGBEM010000113.1 GCA_017936985.1 Oscillospiraceae bacterium | reverse complement strand
GTAGCCATTTTGGGGTTCCAGCGGCGGGTCTGGTGACCGAAGTGAACACCGGCCTCCAGCAGTTGCTTCATAGATACGACAGCCATTTTTGATATTCTCCTTTTTGTTTGTTCCTCCACCCCGCTTCAATCTCGCACGGCCCGTTCCGAAGAACACTAGGGGGCGCGATAACCGGGTGTGTGGGATGATAATGTCATGGGCCTTTTTGCCCATGCCGAAACATTATATACGATAGAGTGCTGATTTGCAAGTATTTTTTCCAAAATTTTTCAGAAATATTCGATTGTTTTAAGGGAATAGGGTTTACAAAAAGGGCAGATTAAATTTTGGCCTGGGGAACAGGCATTCATTGGGCTTGGTATCCACCAGAATGATGTCCGGGCCGATGCGTTTGATGCACCGCCAGGGGATGACAAAGTCGTCTCTCCGACCAAACATTCCCAGGATCCGGCAGGGGCCGGGGACAACAATGGCCAACACATTGCCGGTTGGGATCTCGATCTCTACATCCGAAACGAACCCCAGTCGTTTCCCATCACACAGGCAGATGACCTCCTTGCAGTGCAGTTCGGTGATCCGTGTACCCATAAGCATACCTCCCGAGGGTTTTGGTACAGGGTATGCCTTGGCTGTGGGGAATATGACTGGGGCTTGGTTCAGGATATACTGACGGATTTTCGCATGGCGCTGATCGCGCCTTTTTCCAGCCGGGATACCTGGGCCTGGGAAATGCCCATGGTGTTGGCGACCTCCATTTGCGTCTTGCCGTCGTAAAAACGCAGGGAAAGGATCTGCTGTTCCCGCTCATTCAAGGATTTAAATGCGCTGCGCAGGGTGATGTGTTCCATCCAGTTGCTTTCGGTATTGCGTGTGTCCCGGACTTGGTCCATAACCGTCAGAGGGTCACCGCCATCGGCATAGACAGGATCATAAAGACTGACCGGCGCGCAAACGGCATCCAGCGCCTGGCTGACCTCGGCCAGGGGAAGCTGCAGTTCCAGAGAGATCTCCTCCAGGGTCGGTTCCCGGCCAAGGCGCAGGATCATAGCCTCCTTACATTGTAAAACTCGATAAGCCGCATCACGGATCGACCGGGAAACCCGGATCGCACTGTTATCCCGCAGATAACGCCGGACTTCGCCTGCGATCATAGGAACGCCATAAGTGGAAAATCTTACCTGTTTGGTAGGGTCAAAATTGGCTATGGCTTTCATCAGACCGATGCACCCCACCTGGAACAGGTCGTCGGGGCTTTCGCCCCGTTTGTCAAAACGCTGGATCACGGAAAGAACCAGCCGCAGATTGCCTTCGATCAGCGCCTGCCGGGCATTTTCGTCACCGGCATTGGCTTTTTGCAGCAGCTCGTCCATCTGGGCAGGGGTCAATGTTTTCAAACGGGCGGTGTTCACACCGCAGATCTCTACCTTTCCCTGCATGGTATTTCCTCCTGTGAAAAATGGTAATACCAGTATTTCCATTTGGAAGAAGTTGATACCTGAAAAACCTTGGCGGTTTTTTGCAAAGGCACAAATGCAGTTGGGATAAGACTGAAACCGGTTTTGTATTGCAATAAACATTCCTGCCAATACGGAGGCGGTGGCCCTGCTTCTCAATGGTGGTGCGAAAACTGTAACCTCCGGAGGATATCTTTTCTCTTGCTGACCGACTGATTCTATGATACGATAACTGCAAGAAAGGTCATGCGGGGGTGAGTGCGTGGATGCAAGACTACTGAAACAACTGTCTGTGATTACAACCGAGGAACAGAAAATCCTGGACGGACGAAGGGATATTGACCGTGCGCTATATATGCAGGGGCAGGATAACACCGTCAATGCGAAGAAGCTTCTGGCAGCCGGCAAGCTGATCACCTTGCGTCCCCACACCCGGTTTATCCACTTCCCGGAGCATACCCACGATTATGTGGAAGTGGTGTATATGTGTGAGGGTTGCACGACCCACATCGTCAATGGCAAGAAGATCGTTTTGGAGCAGGGGGATCTTCTGTTCCTGAGCCAAAGCGCCACCCATGAGGTCTGTAAGGCCGGAGAAGGGGATCTTGCGGTCAATTTGATCGTGCTTCCGGATTTCTTTGCGGCAACGCTTGCCTTAATCGGCGAAGAAGAGACACCGCTCAGAAAATTCCTGGTGGATTGTCTGTGCGGGCAGAATACCGGGTCCGGATTCCTCCATTTCCATGTATCCCAGGTCACGCCGGTGCAGAATCTGGTGGAAAATCTGCTGTGCATCCTGCTTTGGGAAACGCCCAACAAACGAAAAATGAGCCAGATGACCATGGCGTTGCTCTTCATGCAACTGACCGGGCACACGGAGAACCTGCTCAACGGCGATCAGGAGGATGCGGCGGTGCTGCAGGTCCTGCGCTATATCGAGACCGATTATGTGGGCGGCAGTTTTGGAGAACTGGCACAGCGGCTGCACTATGATCCGTCCTGGCTCTCCCGGGAAATCAAGCGCAAGACGGGCAAGACCTATACCCAGCTGGTGCAGGAAAAGCGTCTGGCCCAAGCGGCATTTCTGCTGAAGAACACAGACCGGAATGTAGCCGACATCGCCAACAGTGTGGGCTATGAGAATATCAGCTATTTCCACAGGATCTTTGCGGATGCCTATGGAAAGTCCCCAAGGCACTACAGAGTGCAAGAGAGGACACTTTTTTAGAAAACATAAGACCTCCTTTTTTTGCTTTGCGCGTGGTAGAATGGTGTCAAAGTAAAAAAGGGGGTCTTTCTTTGGACTGTTACCTGGCAATTGATATCGGTGCTTCCAGCGGCCGGCATATCGTAGGCTGGAAAGAAGGAAGCCAGATCATTACAAAAGAAGTCTACCGGTTTCCCAACGATGTCCACGAAAGAGATGGACATCGTGTGTGGAATGTGGATGCCTTATTTGCATCCGTGAAGCAGGGAATTGCAGCTGCAAAAGCAGAGTTTCCGGAGATTGAAAGTCTCTCCATCGATACCTGGGGCGTTGACTACGTGCTCCTAAAAGGTGATGAGGAGGTTCAACCAGTCTATGCCTACCGGGACAACCGGACAGAAGCCGTCATTCCTCTGGTACACGAGAAGATACCATTTTCCGAACTCTATCGTCATGCCGGTTGCCAGTTCCAACCCTTCAACACCATCTATCAGCTTTATGATGATAAAATCAATGGTCGCTTGGAAGGTGTCACCGATCTGCTGATGATTCCGGAGTATCTGATGTGGAAACTCTGCGGTGTCAAAGCAAGGGAATACACCAATGCTACCACTATGGGGATGATCAATGCCCAAACCGGTGAGTTTGATATGAAAATCGTGCAGCTTCTGGGGTATCCTGCCCATCTGTTTCCGAAGCTCAGCCAACCCGGCACGGTGATCGGTGAATATGAAGGTATCAAGGTTGTACTTTGTGCCACCCACGACACCGGCTCTGCGGTGGAGGGTATTCCTATGGAGGGCAATCACCCCTACATTTCCTCCGGAACTTGGTCATTGCTGGGTGTCAAAACAAGCAAACCCATTACCGATACGAAAAGTGAAGCTGCCAACTATTCCAATGAGGGTGGCGTAGGCTACAACCGCTACCAAAAGAACATTATGGGTATGTGGCTGGTAAACGAATTGCAAAAAGAGCTTTGCCCTGATCTTAAATTCCCGGATATCGTAAAATTGGCAGAGGAGAGCACCTGTGATATTCTGGTTGATGCGAATGCCCCCGAATTCCTTGCTCCCAAGAGTATGAAAGCAGCCTTTCATTCCGCCACAAATCATGCTCTCAAAACCATCGGCGACTATTTCCGCTGTGCTTATCGAAGTCTGGCTGTCAGTTACCGGCAAGCTATTGAAGAGCTGGAGACCAACACAGGCACAAAATATGAAAAACTCTACATCGTCGGCGGCGGAGCGAAGAACGACTTTCTAAATCTACTGACGGAGGAAGCTACCGGAAAGCGTGTCATTGCACTGCCCATCGAAGCCACAGCCTTGGGCAATCTGAAAATACAAATGGAGGTAAATTTGTGAGTTACATAGAAGCAAAAGCCAAATACGCAGCGATGGGTGTCGATACCGATGCTGCCATAGCCAAACTGAAAGCTGTTCCCGTGGCCCTGCACTGCTGGCAGGGAGATGATGTCCGGGGCTTCGATACTGATCCCAGCAAACCCCTGACTGGTGGCATTCAGACCACCGGCAATTATCCCGGCAGAGCCAGAACCCCTGAGGAGCTGATGGCAGACCTTGATATGGTACTGAAGCTTTGCCCCGGTACGAAGAAGATGAATCTCCACGCTTCCTATGCTATTTTTGAAGATGGTGACTGGGCGGACCGGGATGCTGTAGAGCCCAAGCATTTCAAGAAGTGGGTGGAGTTCTGCAAAGAGCGGGGGGTGGGCTGTGACTTTAACCCTACCTTCTTCTCCCATCCCAAGGCAAATGGTCTGACTTTGTCCTCTCCCGACCCGGAAATCCGTAAATTTTGGATCAACCATGGAAAGGCTTGTGTCCGAATATCCCAGTACCTGGCGGAAGAGCTGAGCCAGGAATGTGTTATGAACATTTGGACCGGCGACGGTTTCAAGGATATCCCTGCCGACAGAATGGGCCCCCGCGTCCGCTACAAAGAAGCCATCGACGAAATTCTGTCCGAGCCCTTTGATTTTAAAAAGGTTAAGCCCTGTGTGGAAAGCAAGGTCTTTGGTATTGGCGTGGAAGCCTATACTGTGGGCTCTGCAGAATTTACACTGAGCTATGCGGCTATGAACAAGGATAAGTGCATTCCGTTGATGGACAATGGCCATTACCATCCCACCGAAGTGGTTTCCGATAAGATTCCTGCCCTGCTGGCATTCTTCCCGGAAATCGCACTGCACATCACTCGTCCCATCCGCTGGGATTCCGATCACGTGGTGCTGTTGGATGATGAAACCAAGGAGCTGTGCAAGGAAATTGTTCGCTGCGGTGGCCTTGACGGCAGTGTCAAGATGGCACTGGACTATTTCGATGCTTCTATCAACCGCATTGCTGCATGGACTATCGGCTTTCGCAACGTACAAAAGGCCTTGCTGATGGCGTTAACTACGCCCGACCTGACCCCTATGCAGAATGCAGACAACTGGACCGAGTTGATTGTCATTCAGGAAGAAATGAAAACCATGCCCTTCGGCGAAATTTGGACGGAATACTGCCGTGTTTGCGGCGTACCTGCTGATGGCGAATGGTTCGCCACCGTCAAAGAATATGAAAGTACCATTTTAAGTAAAAGAGGTTGATGCAAAATGAAGGATATTTTGACAGCACCCTTTGTGGAGGAAATGAAAAGAGCCACCGCCAATATGTACCGTCTGGGCTGGGATGAGCGTAACGGGGGCAACATCAGTTATATGCTGGAAGAGGAAGATGTTGCACAGTATCTCGATCTGAAGAATGTGATCCGCACCATTCCTATGGGATTCGATGCAACAGAACTGATCGGCAAGATCTTTATCGTAACCGGCACGGGTAAATATTTCAAAAATGTGGAGCTGGACCCCGAAACAAATTTGGGCATTATCCGCATCGCCGATGACGGCACTACTGCCGAGTTGCTTTGGGGTTATCGGGATGGCGGAAAATTCACCAGCGAGCTTCCGGCTCATCTGATGAGTCATATTGTGCGGCTCAAAATTGACCCCAAACACAGAGTCATTATGCACACCCATCCCACACACACCTTGGCAATGACTCATGTTCACGAGCTGGACGACAAGAAGTTCACCCACACCATCTGGGAAATGTGTACCGAGTGTATCGTTGTTTTCCCTGAGGGCATTGGCGTGCTTCCCTGGATGCTGTGCGGCAACAATGAAATCGGTATCGCTACCGCTAAAAAGATGGAGCAGTATCGCCTTGTGATTTGGGGACTCCACGGCATTTATGGTGCGGGCAAAAATATGGACGAAGCCTTTGGCCTGATTGAAACTGTCGAAAAGGCAGCACAACTGTATATGCTTATCGCCCATTTGCCCCATGTGAATACGATTCGTGATTCCGAACTCAAGGCGGTCGCAGAAGCCTTTGGCCTTGATTTCAGAAAAGAATTTCTGAATCAGTGACAGCATCAAAGAAATAATCAAGGAGAATGTTATTATGAAACTTATTGCCAAATGGATCACCGCACCGGAAAATCCCGGTATGGGTGCTGTTACATATCGCCGCGGCTTTTCCATCCAAAGGCCGGTCAAGAAAGCAACGCTGAACGCTTCCGCCGTGGGCATCTACGACCCATGTCTCAACGGACAGAAGGTCACTTCTTCCGTCTTAAATCCCGGCTTTACCAGCTACAAAAAGCGCGTCCAGTACCAGTCCTACGATGTTACCGCCCTTTTGAAGGCTGATAACCTGCTGGAGCTGGGTGTTGGTCAGGGTTGGGCAGTAGGGGAGATGGCATGGGTTGGCAACAATCATTTCTTTGCGGATCAACCCAGCGTCATCGCTTGGTTGGACATTACCTATACCGATGGCACTTCCGAGCAGATCAGCACCGACGAGAGTTGGGAGATTTGGTCTTCACCCGTTCTGTTTTCGGAGATCTACCACGGTGAAACTGTTGATTTGACCGCTCCCATCAAAAAGATCGGCGATGCAGTGATTGACTCCACCGTCAAGTCCAAATTGATTCCTCAGGACGGCGAATGGATCACCGAGCATGAGCGGTTGGCACCCGTGGAACTGATCCACACCCCTGCCGGCGAGACGGTTCTGGACTTCGGTCAGAACATGACCGGCTATGTAGAAATCAAAATTCAGGGTAAGCGGGGCAGTAGAATTGTCCTGCAGCACGCCGAGGTTTTGGACAAAAATGGCAATTTCTACAATGCCAATTACCGCTCTGCCCGTAACGAAATGACCTACATTCTCAGTGGTGGGATAGATGTATTCAAGCCTACCTACACCTTCCAGGGATTCCGTTATATCCGCATTGCGGAATTTCCAGATATGGAAATCGACCTGAACTGCTTCCGGGCGGTGGTAGTACACTCCGATCTGAAGCGCACAGGCCAATTTACCTGTGGTAACGAGAAGATCAACCAGCTGTACCACAATATCATTTGGGGTCAAAAGAGCAATTATCTGGATATTCCCACCGATTGCCCTCAGCGTGATGAACGTCTAGGTTGGACTGGCGATGCCCAGGTCTTCTGCCGCACCGGTGCCATTAACTACGATGTAGCCAAATTCTTCCATAAGTGGCTGTGTGATGTGGCATTGGAACAGGATAAACAGGGCGCGGTCCGTGGTATTGTTCCCAACTGTCTCCCACAAAACAATTCCCGCATAAGTGCCGGTTGGGGCGATGCTGCCTGCGTCATTCCTTGGGAAATGTATCTTGCTTACGGTGACAAAAAGGAGTTGAAAAAGAACTTTCCCATGATGAAAAAATGGGTCGAATACATCCGTCATACCGGACCCAATGAATACCTCTGGCTTACCGGCCACCACTATGGTGATTGGTTGGCAACAGATGCCGGTGGAGAGATCACTCAGGGGGCCACCTCCAATGACCTGATTGCTACCGCATACTTTGCTTACTCCACCGATTTGCTAGTCAAGGCCGGCGAGGTTCTGGGCTATGACATGGAGGAGTACCGGCAACTCCATCGCAACATCAAGGCCGCCTTCCGGGATTACTTCATGGACAACGGTATGCCCAAGGAAGAGTATCCCTGCACGGAAATTCCGGAGCATCCCTCCGACACGATTCGCAGGGGCATGACGCAGACTGCACTTCTGATGATTCTGCACTTTGACCTGTGCCTTGAGGAGGAGCGCTCCGCTATCGTCGACAAACTTGTGGGGCTGATCCACGGTTACGGTGACCGGATGTCTACGGGATTCCTCGGCACGCCCATCATCCTTCATGTGTTGTCTGACAACGGTCACACTGACCTTGCCTACAAGCTTTTGATGCAGGAGCAGTACCCCTCCTGGTTGTTCTCCGTCAATCACGGCGCAACCACCATCTGGGAGCATTGGAACAGCCTGAAGGAGGACGGTACATTCTGGAGCACCGCCATGAACTCATTCAACCATTATGCCTATGGTGCAGTGTTTGATTGGATTTTTGGTGTCGCTTCCGGTATCAAGCCTATGGCATCTGCTCCTGCCTATAAAGAATTCACCCTGTCGCCGCATCCCAACAAATGCCTTGGCTTTGCGGACAATTCCATCGAATCACGCAACGGTCTGATTCGCTCTTACTGGTACTATAAGGGCGATACCGTCTATTATGAATTCACCATTCCCCAGGGCGTTACCGCTCACTTGCGGCTGCCATCCGGCTATACGGAAACGCTTACCGGCGGCTCTTATCACTTCGCAGAGTAAAGACTAATTTTGAAAGGGTTATATTGGTATGAACAAGTCCATCAAACCCGGTCAACCGTGGCTTGATACTAACGGAAATCGCATTCAGGCACACGCAGGTTGCATGCTGTATGTTGATGACACCTTTTATTGGTACGGCGAAAATAAAGAAAAGAGCATTTCGGAATATGAGATTTGGCATTGGGGCGTCAACCTCGATTTCATATTTCACCTCCCCCATCAAAGAGACGATCGAAAGATCGTCTCTTTGTGCTGATGTTACGCGAAGAAAACATACTATGTGTGAGAATTCAAACAGATCAACGGCGTGTCAGACAAGAGATTGAATGCGTTCATGTAACGTAAACCGCCCCAGATTGTGCTGTCTGCACAATCTGGGGCAGTTCAAATCACAATAGAGGTGTTCTTTATGTTTTGGGAAGGGCACGGCATCCAGTTCCCTGCCTGAGCATCTGCAAATAGTCCTCATAGGCGAAGACGCGCTCTAGGTGGCCGTCAGAATATCTGGGGAGATTCAGATGCCTGATCAGACTTATCCAGGATCCCAGATGGTGGTACATAAAAAACTTTGGCGGTTTTTCACAAAAAATTCAGCCTGCGTGGGCGAAGTGCACCGGCGGAAAAGAATGCATTTCTGGAATTTGCGAACTTTTTTGGCAAAAAGAAAGGGGTTGTGATTTTTTGTTTTTGTTTCCGTAACACGGTTGCAATGGCGTTACGCAGCCACCGCCACGCTGTGGAAAAGGCGGTTGCAGATAGGGTGAAAATCTGGGAAATCCCGGGAAATAACTGTTGATGAGGCTGAGTTTTCCACACTATCCACAGAGTTTTCCACAGGCTGAGGGAAAAGAAGTCTTGGTTGTGGATAATCATTTTCGGTTGACATAATTGATTTCGACACGCTTCGACAAAGTGCCCACTTTTTTGCCCTTTGGAGTTTTGACAAACCCTTTTTCTTAGGGTAAAAAATAGGACTTGACAAGGGTAATTTTTCACATATCTTTGCCCCGCAGCTACAGATTTGGCACACAGCTGTGGAGAAACCGCGGCTTTTTTCAAAAAAATTTTGAAAAAGGGATTGATTTTATGGAAAAGTAGCGTTATAATGCATATCTGTATGAAAAACTCTCGAGAACAGGAGGTGTAACGAAATGCCCAACATCAAGTCCTCTAAGAAGGATGTCATCTCTTCCAAGATCGCTTATGAGAAGAACAAGGCTAACAAGTCCGAGCTGAAGACCAACCTGAAGAAGTTTGATGCTGCCCTGGTAAACGGCGACAAGGCCGAGGCCGAGGCTGCTTACAAGGTTGCTGTCAAGGCTGTTGACCAGGCTGTTGTTAAGGGTCTTCTGCACAAGAACAACGCTGCCCGCAAGAAGAGCAGCATGACCCTGAAGCTGAACAAGCTGGCCTGATTTCTCTGAAAATATCTCCTTCTGAGCTTAGCTTGGAGGGAGTTTTTTCATTTTCGGACAGCGGATCTTTTTCTGAAACTATGCGAAACGGCGGCTTCGAAATACAAAAAGTATGTCATCAACCCCCGTTGCTTTATTTGTGAAAAAATCTCTCGCTGTCAGGGAAAAGATATGATATAATGTTTCAAAAGGAGGTGATCACTGTGGCGCGGCTTACAGATCCGATTACTATATTAAAAGGAATCGGCCCGGCGAAGGCCAAACAGTTCAACAATCTGAATATCTTTACACTGGGCGACCTGATCTGTCATTTCCCCAGAGGATATGAAGACCGGACAAAGCTGGTGACTATCGACAAGCTGGAAGTGGACACCCCTGCCTGCTTCAAGGCTATGGTGATGAACACCCCCCGGACGAACCACATCCGCAAGGGTCTGGATCTGACGAGAGTCCAGATCGCGGATCATACAGCCCGGCTGACGGTGACCTTCTTTAATAATAAGTATGCTGCAGAGTCCCTGCAATACGGTCAGGAATATATTTTCTACGGTGCGGTGTCCGGGGATTTTGTGGGCTACAGCATGACCAATCCAGTCTTTGAATCGCTGGATTCTCAGCCGGTGACCACCCGGCGGATCCTGCCCATCTATCCGCTGACTGCCGGCCTGACCAATGGGGCGGTGCTGAAAGCGGTTCGGCAGGCCTTGGCGATCTGCGATGTGCCGGCAGAGATCCTGCCGGAATCTGTCCGCCGGGAGTACGGGATCTTGCCGGCAGAACGGGCTTACTACGCCATCCATGAGCCTGCCTCCATGGCAGAAGCGGAAATGGCGAAGAAACGGCTGATCTTTGAGGAGTTCTTTGTGTTCTCTGCCGGATTGGCACTGATGCGTGCCAGCCGGGCAGAAAAGACAACAGAAAGTTATGTAAACTTAGACATGAAGCCCTTTTATGGGGCCTTGCCCTTTACGCTCACCGGCGCGCAAAGCCGGGCGGTGGAGGAGATACTGGCGGATCTTGGCCGGGGCGCGCCGATGAACCGGTTGGTACAGGGCGATGTAGGCAGCGGCAAAACCATGGTGGCCGCAGCAGCGATCTACTGCGCCTATAAAAACGGCAAGCAGGCTGCGCTGATGGCACCCACGGAAATTTTGGCAGAGCAGCATTATCACTCTCTGTGCAAATTGTTTGCGCCTATGGGCATCCGCACCGCGCTGCTGACCGGCTCACTGACGCCGAAGCAAAAAAGGGAAGTCCGGGAGCGGATTGCTGCAGGTCAGGTGGATCTGGCTATCGGCACCCATGCGCTGCTGACAGATGCTACGGTGTTTGCAGATCTGGGTATGGTCATTGCCGATGAGCAGCATCGGTTCGGCGTTGCCCAGCGCTCCAGACTGTCCGCAAAGGGCAGCGACCCTCATTTGCTGGTCATGTCTGCTACGCCGATCCCCAGAACGCTGGCGCTGCTGATGTACGGCGATCTGGAAGTTTCTATCATCAACGAGCTGCCTCCCGGCAGAGAGCCGGTGGATACTTTCCTGGTCAATGAATCCTACCGCCCTCGGATCAACGCCTTTATCCGCAAGCAGGTGGCGGAGGGTCACCAGTGCTTTGTGGTATGTCCGGCAGTGGAAGAAAGCGAAGAATTGGGCATCAAAGCGGCTACGGTCTGGGCAGAGACGCTGCAAAAGACTGTGTTCCCCGACCTGCGGATCGCATTGCTCCACGGACAGATGAAGGCATCCGAAAAGGAAGCCGCCATGGCATCCTTTGCCCGGGGCGAAGCAGATGTGCTGGTAGCCACTACCGTTGTGGAAGTTGGCGTAGATGTACCTAATGCCACACTGATGGTCATTGAGGATGCGGATCGGTTCGGCTTGTCGCAGCTGCATCAGCTTCGTGGCCGGGTTGGCCGGGGCGGCAGCAAAAGCTACTGCATTCTGACTTCTCATAACCGCAATCCGGAAACGCTGCAGCGGCTGAAGGCTTTCTGCAAGACCACGGATGGTTTTAAGATCGCGGAAGAAGACCTGAAAATGCGGGGCCCCGGCGATTTCTTCGGATCCCGGCAGTCGGGCCTGCCCACATTCCGGGTGGCCAATCTTTCTATGGATCTGCAGACCTTAAAGGATGCCCAGGCAGCCTCTGCCCGTTGGATCGATACAGAAGGCACGGCAGATACCCCGGAGGGCATTGCCCTGCGCAGCCGTATTGCCGGATTGTTTGAACGGGCTGAGGGTACGAAGAACTAAAAATTGAACGCTTGCTTAATAATTCCTTAATAACCTCCGGGCTAATTGTGCAAAATAGCACGATGACCGGAGGTTTTTTGGGCAAATCGGGAAAAAATCAAAAATAGCTTGTAAGTTTGGCTGAAATGTTGTAAAATAGTACAACTGGTAATCTGCTATTTTTCCGATTCAATCGGTTTTTGGAGGTATTTTATGGAAAAACCCATCGTATTGGTCATTATGGACGGCGTAGGCAAGGGCGACGGCGGCAGCGGCGATGCTGTAGTTGTTGCCAAGACTCCCACCCTGGACCATCTGCTTGCAACTTGCCCCCATACTTATCTGAAGGCCCACGGCACTGCTGTCGGTCTGCCTTCCGATGAGGATATGGGCAATTCCGAAGTCGGTCACAATGCCCTGGGCTGCGGCCAGGTCTACTCGCAGGGTGCAAAGCTGGTCGGCGAGTCCATCGAAAACGGCGCACTGTATGCTTCTGCTACCTGGAAGGATCTGATCGCCAATTCTGTCAGCGGTCACGCCCTGCACTTTATGGGCCTGCTGTCCGACGGTAATGTGCACTCCAATATTTCCCATCTGATCGCCCTGCTGAAGCAGGCAAAGGCAGAGGGCGTAAAGAAGGCATACTGCCACATCCTGCTGGACGGCCGTGATGTGCCGGCTACTTCCGCTCTGGAGTATGTGGAGCAGCTGGAGAATGTGCTGGGCGAGCTGAACACCGAGGGCTGTGATTATGCCATTGCTTCCGGCGGCGGCCGTATGCAGGTCACCATGGACCGCTACGAAGCCAACTGGGGCATGGTCGAGCTGGGTTGGAGAACCCATGTACAGGGCCTGGGCCGCCAGTTCGCATCTGCCAAAGAGGCCATCGAGACCTACCGGGCCGAGACCGGCTGCATCGACCAGGATCTGCCTGCTTTCGTGGTGGCAAGAAACGGCGAGCCCGTTGCCAAGATCGCAAACGGCGACAGCGTGATCCTGTTTAACTTCCGCGGCGACCGGGCCCAGGAAATTTCCCTGGCCTTTGACCGCAAGGATTTTGACAAGTTTGACCGTCCCGGCTACACCGGTGTGAAGTTTGCCGGTATGCTCCAGTATGACGGCGACCTGAACATTCCCGAAAATTACCTGGTCCAGCCCCCCGTGATCAAGAATACACTGACAGAGGTGCTGTGCGAGGCCGGCATCCATGAGTATGCCCTGTCCGAGACTCAGAAGTACGGCCATGTGACCTATTTCTGGAACGGCAACCGCTCCGGTAAGGTCTGCGAAGCACTGGAAGTTTACGAAGAGATCCCCTCTGATGTGATCCCCTTCGAGCAGGCTCCTGCCATGAAGTCCAAGGAGATCACCGAGAAGATGGTGGAGAACATGGCATCCGGGAAGTTCCAGTTCCTGCGCTGCAACTACCCCAACGGAGATATGGTGGGTCACACCGGCGTTATGGATGCAGTGGTCTACGCTATGGAGTGTGTGGATAATGGCCTGAAAGCCATTATCGAAGCTGCTGACAAGTACGGCTATACCGTACTGATCACGGCTGACCATGGCAACGCTGATCAGATGACCGAGACGAAGAAGGGTAAGACTTCCGTCCGCACCGCCCACTCTCTGAACCCCGTACCTTTCATTATTTATGACAAGGATCACGAGTGGAACATCAAGGAAGGCAATTATGGCCTTGCTAATGTAGCTCCTACGGTGGTTAAGATGATGGGGCTGACCGCTCCCGATTGCTGGGAAGACAGCATGGTTTGATATTAGGAGGTACTGATTATGATCCGTCAGAAGAATGAAAACGGCAGCGTAAATGTCAGCACCAGTGTGTACACCGACATCGCCGGCACTGCCGCTTCCAACTGCTTTGGCGTGAAGGGTATGGCTGCCCGGTCTG
>JAGBEM010000112.1 GCA_017936985.1 Oscillospiraceae bacterium | reverse complement strand
GCCGCTGTCCGCCGATGCCTTAGCCGTAAAGCCCACGCGGTAGTAAACCGCGCCGGTGCTACTCTGGGAGCCGCAGAAAAAAGCATCCAAGCCGTTGATGGTCACACTTCTGTCGGAACGAATGAGGTATCCCTCTTTCGGCGTGAAGATTACTTCAACAACATAGGGATTTCCGGCAATAAATGTGTCGCTGGCGCTCATGGTATTCGGAATATTGGGGGTATCAGCTGTTCCGCCGTTATACCATTCATTGACTGTCACCGTATAGCTGTCATCTCCGGCGGTCGCGGAAAACACCGGAGAAGCGCCGTCCGCAGGCTTGGTAACCGTCGCGGAGAGGTTTCTGATGCTGGCGATATTCGAAACCTCGACGTTCTGACCTCTCAGGGCTTCAGTGCTTTCGGACGCTGCGATCACACTGCCGTTGACACTGATCTCTTTTGCTTCATTGAAGTAACCGCAGGTCTCAATGGTTTTCCCGGTTGCATCAATGTTAATGCCCTGACTGAATGTTCCCGCTTTGATGCTGATTTCCCCTGTTGCGTTATCACGAATGGTTAAGCCATGCGCTTCCTTGCTTCCAGTAGCATCGTGGAATGAAGCGGAAAAATTGCCGCCGTTGATCGTTACTTTTGCAGAATAATCAATTATGACTGCATCGGTATCGGTATAGTCGCTATCGAGCGCACTATAACCAATAAAACTGCCGCCATTAATCACAGTAGTTCCGGCGTGGGCAGCAATTGCACGGCCATGGGCTGTACCATTAGCGCCGCCCTCAAGCGTCACATTGCCGTCAATTCTGAGACTAACATTCGATGACATATTGATAACCGCACCCATGCCACCGGTATTTCCATGCTCATATTTCAGCGTACCGGTGCCGTTAATGGTCAATTCGCTTTTCGGCCAGATCAGGCAGTCATTGTTGCCGCTTAAGGGAGACCAAAACCTATTCACACCCTCAATGGTCAGTACCTTGTATGTTGTATTGCTGATTGCGGCGCCGAGAGTTTCCTGTGACGGCATAGCGCCGCTGGCGCCGGTCAGCTTGACAAAAATGATATCTGTGTTTTCCATGGCCGCTTTGAACTCGGCAAATGTGTCGCAGACAACGGGATCCTCCACCGTACCTGTGCCGGTGGTACCTTCGATAGCGCCCGCGGTGTACGCAGCCGCCGTGATGCTCATGGCCGGGAGCATCACCAGCACCATACACACCGCCAGCGCCAGGCTGAGCGCGCGGTTAAAACGTTGCTTCATGTTGTTTTATACCTCCTGTCATCTCAGTATTTTTCTTTTGGGGCTTTTGGTCCGTTGACGATTGGCCCGCAGTAAAACTCGCAGGCGCCCGTCACAGTACGCGCCATGTGGCGCTTACCGCCGGCTGCTGTATTCAGTCCTCTCAAATATATTCCTCCTTTTATCTGTCCTTCGGTTATCTGTTCGGCTTAGGATACAGCCTGTTCCGTTTTGCTGCGGCTTTACAGGGTATCGATCACCGCCGAAAGGTACGCCGCGGAAACCGAGCCATAGATGAAGTTATCAATCAGGCCGTCCTTTTTGGTCTGTCGCACCTGATCGGCCAGCCTTTTATCGGCGTTTTCATCCACCACCAGCACGATTTTGCAATGCGGGTTCTGACGTCTTACCTCATCGCGTATCCTCAGCCTTTCTTCCAGCGTCCACGGCGTATAGCCGGTCACCTCCATCAGCAGTGCATATGGCTCGTACAGCCGGCAAAGCTCCACCGTTTTTCCCGGGGTTTCCGCACCATGGACGTCAAAATCCGAATCAGCGTTTTTTAGAGTCTGCGCAACTGCATCGGCAAACAGATAGTTCTGCATATCCACAACCACCCGCCGCATTTCTTCACCCCACTTTCCTTAAAATGGGCATACTTCTGCCCTTCCAAGTATCATTATACGCATCGCAAAAAAACGCACATCCCCCATTTGGGGGATGTGCGCTTCTCTGTTTTGCCCAAAAAATTGCGCCCAATTTTTCCGGCGGGCGCCGGCAGGGGCTGCCGTTTCTGCCTAAAAGCCATTGACGATCAGCCGCTTGCTCATTACCATGGCAGCCAACTTGGTTTTGGAGGTAAAACCCGTTTTTTGCAGCATGCTGCCCACCTGAGATTTGACTGTTTCCACCGATATATTCAGGGCCTGGGCCATCTCCTTGTAGGTCATCCCCTCCACCAGCACCCGCAGCACCTTGATTTCCGCTTCGGTAAACTCATAGCTGGAGGCATTGCCGATCATGACCTTCGGCGCCTTATCCGGGTAAACTGATTCTCCGTCCATGGTCCGCTCCACCACGGTCATCAGCTCTTCCCGGCTTACATCCTTGAACCAGATACTGTCCGCCCCCACTTCCCTGGCTCGGTTCAGGTAGCTGCCATCCAGCATGGAGGTGACGATAATAACCTTGACCTTTGGGAATTGTGCTTTCAGCACTTTGGTTGCTTCAAAGCCGCTTTCATCATTTTCGGTACAGACATCCATCAATACCAGATCGACCGGGTTGGCAGCGCAGAACTTTTCGGCAAGACTGGCCCCGGCAAGAGAGCCGGCCAGGCGGTAACCCTCTTTCTGCTGAATATAGTTTTCCATTGTTTCGCGCATCATGCGCTGGTCTTCCACAATTAGTACGTTTATCATAGTGTTTCCTCCCATTCTGTGGGGACGGAAACGGTCAGTTCAAATCTCGGCACACTTTGAATCTTTACCGTCCCGCCTTTTTGACGGATCCGTACGCGCAGCGAGGACAGCCCACCGCCTTCGGTGATCTCTCCCCGTGGGGCAGCGCCGTTGTTGGTGATGCGCGCGGAAACCGTACCGTCCCCATAGGTCAGCTTGACATACAGCTCGGTGGCACCCGCATGGCGCACCGCATTGGTCATACATTCCCGCACAGCCGCCGCTAAAAGCTCTGCAGCAGCGGTACTCGCCGGTAACTCTCCTTCTATTCGGATACGGATCCCGATGCTTTCGGCGGCTGTCATCATCCGCGGAAGAACACTCGCATCCTCAGCACCCTCATTATCATGCTTTAACAACCTCACCGCGTTTTTCCAGGTAGTCAGATCCAATTCTTTCATGGGCCTGTTATGCTGTAAAAACTGCCTTGTGGCGATCACGCATCTGCCGATATCGTCATGAACACGCATTCTCATATTAAGGATCTCTTCTTCACGAATGAGTGAGATAATATTAGCGGAAAGGCGGCGCATCCGCTGCGCATATTCTTCCAGCTTGCGGTTATCCTGCTCCAGCTCTTTTTGCCTGTGGTACAATTCGGTTACATCAGCGGCAGTGACCTGTGTATATGTTTCGCCGTCCTGGGTGGTCACGTCCTCCTGCGCAAAGTGCCACGCACTGCCATCCTCCAGAAGCACAATATCATTATCCTGGCGCTCCGACGGCGTACGGTCAGCCAGGCTTTCCTGCATTTCCGCCAGACTTTGCAAATCTCTGCCGGTAAGGGCAAAAACCAGCCGGTGCATCTGGTAATTGCATAGCGTTACCATTCCGTTTTTATCAAAGAAGCAGATCCCGCTCGGCAGATTGTCAAAGGCTTCCTTGACGGCGCTGCGTTTCGGCCGCCTCATTGTTCGTCACCTCCCATTCCCAGGTTCAGGGTAAGCTTCCATTCGCTGTCCTCATCGCGGCATATCTGAACCGTATCAGAGGCAAGATCCGAAAGATCAGCGGCGGAATCGGTATTGATAATAAGCGAGAGGCCCTCTGCTGTTTGACCCACATAAACCGTCAGGCTGCTCATGCGGTCCAGGGAGCGTTCGGTAACCTTTTCAAAAAAATCGTACATTTCCATGATATGCACGGCCAGAACCGATTCCGTCAGCTCCAAACAAAACCCGCAGATAATGCCGCACATTTCCAAATTATCCATGGATTCCCCAAAAGTCAGAGAAATTTCCTTTGCCTCCAGTATCGACATTTTATCGGCCAGGAACACCAAATTACTGCGCCGCTTCAGGTATGTGCCGATGACAAGCATCTTTCGCAGCAGCCGAACACACTTTTCTTCCGTTTCCGCGTGTTGGGCCCGGTCAATCAGTTCATCCATCAGGCGGATCTGGGGCGCTGTTTCCCGCTGGATGATACTGTAGAGACGTTCCTGCTCCGCAACGTGCGCTTCCCGGGCTTTTACAGCATTTTCTTCTTCCAGAAGTCCGTTGCTGTCCTCCAGGTTTTCCTTTGCCTCTTTCAGCTCGTCCAGCACCTTCATCAACGGCGAGAGATCCTCCGACCAGACTACATGGCCCTCGTGGATAGGGGCGCCGGATATCCGGATGCCGTTTTCCAGCACCACCGGGCCTTGTTCCGTCTGCCGGAGCAGCTCCTCCGAAACGGGTTTGGCCGCGCGGGAGGACAGGCAAACATGATATTCGCCATCGGTGATCTGCGCTCCCACGGTAGCCGCGTCAAACAGCTCCCGGTAATGGGTGTTGGCCTGAATAAGTCCGCACTGGATACAGCTTTCCAGCGCAGCGGCAAATAACAGGCAGAATACAACTGTCATATCGGCGGCAATGAGTCTCAGCCACGGCGCACGGAAAATATAGCACACGCCATAAAACAGCGCCATTATAACAGGAACAAAGGGCAGTACAAGCACATTGCGGCTATGGGGAACACGGCATTTGACCAGCATGATAGCAAGCGCCGTCAAAGCGCAAAGAACCATCCAGCCGACCGCCAGGAAATATACGATGCCGTACCGATAGTCATCCATCCATACGGTCGCATCTGCCGGGAACCGGAATACGAGCTGATGCAGGTCATTGGTCAGTACCAGAAGCAGCAGTATTGTAGTAGGTATGTAAAGAAGCTTCGTCCACTTTGGCAGACGGAAGCTCTCCGGCTTGCCCAATGAAAGGGCAATGAACACTACGAGAAGCGGAATGAACAGCATGCCCAAGTAGTACAGGTACCAGAGATGACGCATCACCCATGGGCATTCCGCCAATGAATACTTGATCCCCCTGATTGCAATCCAGAACCCCATCAGCGCAGAAATGGCGACGAGATAACGGCGCACCTGCGGCTGGATGATCCGGTTACTGACGGAGATGCCCCATGTCGCAAAAAGTACAATATAGATAGAGGTACGAAGGATGCTGCAAATCAGTTCGAGCTGCTCATTCATTTGAAATCCAATCTGCCGAAGCGCAGCCGCCGTAAACACAGCGATGACAAAACAGAAAAAGGCACCGTGTCTTTTTAGATTGGTTTTTTGTATAACGGTTCACCTCGCTTTTTTATAGCTGATAAAGGTGGCTTTGTTGGTTACATAGTAACCAACAAAGGGATATCCCTTTGGCAAAACTTTGCTGCAAAAGTGCAGCTTCCGCCGGTATTTATTTTTTTAAAGATTCACCATAAAAATATCACATGACAACTTTTTTGGCAACTGCATCAGCGCTGAAACCTTCTGCTGGATTTTCGTCATTTGCACAAACAGCCGGTTTCAAGGCAATGAATATCGTAAAGGAAACCTCCCGGAGTAATTGGTCTGCTGTGTGATGAAAAAGCGTTTGACTCCCTCACTGCCCGGTATATTATCTGCCCGCGAGTTGCCGAAACAACAAAAAACGCCCCGCTTTGCGGCGGGGTGCTTTTTGCTCAGTTTGCAAGCCCGGATAGCACCTTGCAAGCATTTGCGGGGTAGTGTCTGGTCGTTAAATCATGCATTGGGGTTGCCTGCTTCAATCATTCAAAAAAATGGTGTCAATGTGGTGTCAAATACATGGGGTATACGCCGTAAACGCTGAGGATTAAAGGGTTTTTTGCGGGTTCTTCAGATATTGCCCGAGCAAACAAATAAAATGTTTTTCATGCTGATATTATCCTTTTTGTAATTCTTCAAATTTATATAACATACAGTATCATTTCCGGTTCGCCGGGTCCCGTATTATGATATCATATTCCCCACCAAACGGGATTCACAAAATCATACGCAGCTCCAGTTCCTCCCCGTCGCTGACCCCCCAAAAGATCTCCTCTGCCGAACCGACGCCCTGCCGCCGCAGCTCCTCCGCCAGCCATTGGGGGCTGCGGCCCAGCTGCTGCAGGCCCTGCCGGATCACCTTTCCTTCCGAGATCACCGTATAACATTTCGCAAAATCCTTCATGCCGTCCACTCCTTTCCCTTACAGTATTTCCAGCCAAAGGGAAATTAAGCAGCACGCCTTGCTAAAGCAAAAGAAAACGCTTCAGATGTTTCATGAAACAAAATCCGGGCAGCCTTTGCGGTCTGCCCGGTCCTGTTCTATACCAAAAGGGATCGTCTCCCCTGTTTATCCCTGCCACAGCGTCACCCTGCCGCTTTGCAGCGTCCGGGGGACGTCGATAATGCGCTGATTGGAGGAGCCGCGAAAGCGCAGCGAAATATCGTAAAGCGACTGTACAAACCGCCCGTCCACCAGCACGTCCAGCAGCGAGAGCATCTCCGGGGTCACTTCACAGCAGGGATAGCTGCCGGGGGTGGTCAGTTCCTCCCAGGTAAAGCCGGAAAAGCACCAGATATCCTTTTGCGGCAGCGCCGCCCGCACCCGGCGCAGAAACGGCGTCAGCGCCCGCTGGTTGGCCGGCTCCATCGGCTCGCCCCCCAGCAGCGTCAGGCCGTTGATAAAACCGGGGCGCAGCAGCTCCAGCAGCTGTTCCTCCACCTCGGCAGTAAAGGGCTGTCCGTAGGCAAAGTCCCAGGTCTCGGGCTGAAAGCAGTTTTCGCAGTGGTTGGTGCAGCCGGAAACAAACAGCGTCACCCGCACCCCCTCACCGTTGGCGATATCGCAGTTTTTGATATTGGCGTAGTTCATGCGTTCCTCCCAAAATTCATCTGCCGGCTGCTTCGGTCCGACGCCGTTGCACCTATCGCTGCCGGAGACCTGCTGAGAGGAGACGCTCCGTAAGAGAGAGCGTCCCCCTGTGGTTTGGCGTTTTGGTTCCGCTGTTGCTCTCAGACTCTATCGCGAACAGCATTTATGGTGTGCAAATGTATAATTATTGTAGCAAACTGCCTGAAAAAACGCAAGATATCTATTCGATGAATCACGCTGCGCTTCGGAATTTCTACCCCCATTGTCAGGCTGTACAGCTCCGGTGGCACCTGGCTTCATGATCCTTTTTTGCGCTCATGGCCCATCCGGCAGTCAAAAGCCCTGCGGGGTGTACTTCAATTGTTCCGCCGTGACCGATGAAATCGCCCTGGTTCTGCTTCGGTTGCCAATAAAGCCGTTTTCCCTGTTCCTTTTTACTCTAAGACGGACTTTCTGTCCGCTCGGCAGCCCGGCCGGCATAGATGGATTATCAATTCCTCCAAGGACGCAGCAAAGGCAAGGATACAAACTGCCCAGCTGTATCCCACGCCTGTGGAAACCGCAAGGACATAGGGCAGCAGAAAAATTGCCGCGCCGGTCAGCTTATTCAACCGGGTATGCAGGGAGGCAAAATGACGGTATTTGATTGCCGCCACAACATAGGCTGCCAGCCGCACAAGCAAAATGACCGCCACGGCATACCAGATTTCCCCCGGCAGCGCCTGCCGCAAAACCGGTAAGAACCGAATTAGCACAACGCCGTAAAACAGCAGGTCCGCGATGCTGTCCAGCCTGGCGCCAAATTCGCTGGCTGTCCCTGTTCTTCTGGCTAGCCAACCGTCCAGGACATCCGTCAAGCCGGTGAGGGTATAGACTGCAAAGAATTCACGGGATTTCGGGGTCAGGAACAGCAGCAAAAGAGAGGCTGCTATCCGTACTGATGTCACGGTATCCGCCGTATTCCATTTGTGGGTTTCGGTCATATCTCTTTTCACGGGCTGTATCCCTCTTTCTAACTCAATGCTGTTTTATGCCGGTGTTCCACCCGTCAGGCAGAAGTTCCTGCGCGATGGGCACGATGGTGCCAGGCAGGAGTTGCAGGACTCTGTTAATTATCCTGCCTCTATGGATTGAAGATGAATGGTTCCTTTTGCGTGCCGTGCCTCTACAACAATCGTGTAGACACCGCTTTCCGGGATGTTTACGGTAAAATCAGTGGTTTCCTTGCCGTTTCCGCAATAAATTGCGGTTCCGTCCGGCGCTTTGATCTCCATGTACAGCGAGCCCTTCACCGTTTCAAATCGGATCTGCAGGGCATCGCCCTCATGCAGTTCCAGCGTATGCAGATCCGTTCCGTTCATCCGCTCGATATCCAGCCGATAGGCGTCCGGATTTTTAATGCGGCTGCCTGTAAAGCCCTCCTGGTTGTAACAGAACAGGAACACGGCAGCTCCAACCAACAGCAGGGAAAGCCCGGCCAGAATCAACTTTTTACGTTTCGTCATTGTCTTTGCCGCGCTCCTCCTTTTTGACGCAGCTGCCGACGGCCAGACCGATCAGCATACCGAGCGAGATTCCGATGCCGGTGTTATTCCCAAGGGAGGTTCCTATTGCGGTGCCAAGGCACATCCCCAGGCACATCCCCTCTGTTCCATAATCGTCGCTTTGTTCTTCTTTCTTTTTCTTCCCTGCGCTTCTTGCAAAAAGCACCGCAAGAAGCAGCCCGATCGCGATCCACGGCAGGGCCGCCCGAAGAAAATCAAATATTCCTCCCATATTGCCGTCTCCCTTATCTGCAGATTTCAAATTTGCCCATGCGGCACTGCACGCTTACGCTTGCGGTATGTGGAATGCCCAAAAGCCGGTCCATTTCCGCCGCGACAGATTCGTATTTCCCTTTTGTATGGTGTACCAGAACATAGTCCGCCGCTTTGATTTTGCCCGCAGCCTGCCTGCAAAACTCCCGCACCGGAGAAGCCAGCGAGAAGACCCAGATGGGTGAACAGATCGTCACATGGTCATAGGTGCCCGGATCCACCGTAAGCGGCTCAATGGGCATTGCCCAGCGGTGCATCGCAAACCGTCCGCACCACCAGAAACCCGCCGTCCCCTCGGTACGCTCGGCCGCTTTGATTTCATAAACCTGCGCGCCGGTCCGGTTCGCAGCCTCATACGCCTGCTTTTTCACATACCCCATTCGGGAGAAGAACACCACCAGCCGCCTGCTGTTTGTTCCGATGTTCGGATAATCCGAAATCGCAACGCCAAACGCCTCCTGCTTCCCAAACACCCAGGTCATATAGCCGGTAACCGCCTGACAAAAGCCAAAAATAAAGTAGCTGGTAGACATAAAATTCAGCGGGAAGATCACAAACTGAATACCGATCCACAGCATCAGCGTAACGCCGAACACCCCGCCGAGGATAACGCCGCTTTTCCGTTTCAGCAGAAGCAGAACCGCCGCTGTCAGGTTGGTCAGCCCGTTCACGATCAGCAGCGCGATACCCGGAAATATGAAGTCCTGATATAAGTACTCTGCCAGTGGCAGCACCTGAAAATACGGCAGCATCGCATCCATCCCCATGGCTTTGCCGCTGGGGTCCAGCAGCATCCCGCTTGCCCCGGCAACTGCCCCAAGCCCGATGAAAAGCGTCCAGAACAGCAGCCACCGACCGGCAATTTGTGACCTTGTATGCTTTGTTTTGCGAACTTGCGTTTCATCTTGTTTCATAGAATCCGTCCCCTTCATGTTTCAAAAAGCCGCCCTTTTCCTGGAGCAGCAGTCCATAGCTGTGTTCATAGTTTTCAGCAAAATAGAAATCGGCGCAGCGGCCCTCCGGGCAATAGACAATGCTCCACATGGTCTTTTCATAGCTGTCCTCTGTCTGCGGGTAGTTTTTCTGCGCCACCGATTCCAGCAGATCCCGCACGCCCCTGTCATCGGCAGGCCCGGTGTGAGCGGCAAGGGTATCAAACCGAATATGGGACTGCTGCGAACCGACGCCCTGCTTTTCGCAATCGCTGAGATAGTGGTTGGTGACCACCTTTGTTTCCGTGACCAGCATCTCGCCGCCCACATACTCCACCACCACGCTCTTTCCGCTGGCGTCCGCAAGAGAAAGATGGTGGGCAGCGCCAATGGAGGAGTTCATATCGTACTGACCCAGAAGAGCAATCGCTTCATCCACAGTTGCCGCCTTATCCAGTAAAAGCCGAATGGCTGTTGTAGTAGTCAAATCGACCTTGTCGGTCTGCTGGTGGGTCTGTTCATCATCCCCGGCCATCAGGTCGGCAACCATCAGACCTTTCTCGTTCATCCCGTCCAATGGGACATAGACAGCCGCCAGGGTCTGCATCCGTTCCAACATGGAGCCGTCGGGCGCATAGCCTTCGCTGAAGCCCAGAAAATCGAGGCAGCAGGTGGAAACGGATTCATAGCCGTTTTGGGGGACGGTATGTACGATCATGGCCTGGCACTCTGCCCAGTCATAGTTGCGCCCGAAAAGGACGACACCGTGTTCATCCTGCGTGCAGATGGTGGAGCAGCCAAACTCTCCGGTCTGCACATCGCTTTCAATCTTGTAGAACCCACGGGACAAAAACGATACCAGATAATCCGCCACTTCACCATCACTGGCAGCGCCGCCCTGGGCGAGGAAGTCATCAAAGCCGTAATCGCCGTTGTACTCCATGGAATACAGTCCGTCCTCCAGCTTTTCGATTCTGTTTGCCGCCGTGATGAAGGTACCGAATATCCACCAGCCGCCTGCGGCAAGGGCGACCAGCAGCACGGCAATAACACCGAATATCCATTTAAGGGCGTTTTTGTTGCTTTTTCTCATGGTCCGTCTCTGCTCCCTTGTTCTCATTCTCTTTTTTATCTTCCGCCATACCGCCTTGTTCCGTTTTGCTTTGAATGAGGCGGACAAATTCCTCCGGTCGTTCTTTTACCGACCAGTGCTTACAGCCCTTTAAAATACAGATGTCCCCGTGGGGAAACAGTTCCTTAACACCGTCGAGATGACTGACCGGGACAAGGGGGTCCAGCTCCCCATGTACAAAAAGAACCGGCATCGTCAGACGGAACAGTTCATCTTTATAATAAGGAATGGCTCCGTTTCTGCTGCAAGAGCTTCTCTGATAGTCCTGCATTGCCTTGCCCGCATTATCCTCCTTGCAGGCTCGCAAAACCTCCTCCACCATTGCGTCCGTAATCTTATGCTTATCCCCTATCAGGGAATACCCGATAAACCATTTGGCGAGCAATCTGCTTTTGGCAATCCATTTATATTGGGAAAGCGTCATATTCGTTTTGTGGATATACCAATAGGAAAAACGCTGAAACGGCAGTACGGGCGATATGCCCCAGGCATCCACCGGAACCAGCAGCTCCACCTGCGCCGGATATTGCAGCGCATAGCCGATGGCGATTGCGCCGCCCATCGATAAACCGCATAAAATACATTTCTCGGCTCCCAGACTCTTCATAAGCTGGTTGACGGAACGAATGTGTATTGGATAAAAGTTCTCCCCGCACATATTGTCCGGCTTGTCGCTTTTCCCGTAGCCAAGCAAATCGGGCGCATAAACTGTATACTCGTCTCCAAACTGCTCTACTGCTTCCGCCCAGGAAAGCATCGCATTGTCACAGCCGCTTCCGTGCAGCAAAACCACTTTCCGCTTTCCCGTCCCCTTTTGATATACATGCATCTTCCCATACGCGGTGGTTACATCAAATTCTTTCACTCCTGTCTCCTCTCTGCTTGTTCTGGGGCGACCTCCGCCCCCTGTCCCTGCTTCTTGCTTTTGTCTTCCGCCATACGGAAACCGCGCGCCGCAAAGAACATACAGGCAGCGGCTGCAAACAGGATGCCGCCATAGGCGGCCTTCGCACAGATGGCGAAGAGAATGCCCGATACGGACATCAGTGCCCCGGCGCAGATAAGTATCCGGGAGGCAACATGCTTCTCTTTATTTTCCTGTGGCGGTGTGTTGGTGGGCCTTTTTGGCACTTGGGATATCCCGCTTTTTCCCCACGCCTCAGTTTTTTCTGCAGGGCGTCCTCTGTCTCTGCCATCTGTATCCATCAGCTTCTCCTTTTCTCTTTTCGCATCTCCGGCGGCGGTCTACCTTGCGTTTTGTTGCTGCCGGTCTGCTTTGCGCTTCTTTTTTTGCTCCAGCTTTTCACAGTAGGTCAGCGGTTTGCGGCCGCAAGCGCGGTGATGCTCCCGACAGGCTGCGCAGTCGCCATGTCTGGGGCAGCGTACACGCCTGCAGGGGCAGGAATCCTGCGGCATATGTTCCATTACCGTTTCTCCAGCATGGCGGCGCCGGCGCAGGCAAGGCCAATGCCAAGAAGTGTGACGGCGGTTTGCGGTTCGAGACTGCCCAGACAGGACAGTACAACAACGGCAATGCCCATGGTCAGGGTCACGGCCTTGAAAATAACAGAAATGATCTCACGAATCGGCTTCTTTTCCATATCTTTTTCTCCTTACATCCTTGTTCATTCGATTATTTTGCAATAGTAGCAGCAGTTTACATCCAATATTCTACAAGAACATCCCGACTGATTATAGTTGCGTTTTACATAGGTATGTGTCTATTTTATAGATTCTTCTATCGCATGGAATTTGGTTTCCTCATCAATCCATGCGATCTTGCCTTCTTCATTCATACGAAACCCTTCCTTTCCAGCCAGCGCTGTCTATCGTTCGGTAGGTCTAAGTTTCAGAATGAAGCGGCCATGCCCGGGCTCAATGACCTTACCGACATACACATCGCTGTTCATCGCCTCGCCATAGATTCTGTCAAAATCTCCGCCGCATTTTTCATAAATCTGCCGCTGCATGGGAAGAACGTAATCCTTTACGCAGGAAACCGCTTGCTCAAAGTAATTTTCCACGCAAAATCCCTCTCACTATTTCCCCGTTTGATAAAGTCTGAAAAACTGCCGAATGTGCCTCTCCACCAGCTCCATGACCTCCGGCTCCCGATCCGGTTCCCGATCGCAGAGGTTGATCCATGTGGAAATGGGCAGGCAAAGCTGGGCTGCCATGATCTCAGGGTCGTCTTCTGCCAGCACTCCCTGCCGGATCAGCTGCTTCACAAGCCCGGTAAAGTATTGCATTACATCAGAATAATTCTGCTTGGTCTGCAGCTTCGCCAGTTCCGCGTTCTGAAACTGCTCCACCACCAGCATTTTCCGCGCCTTGCTGATATGGGGATCATGAAGGATATAACGAATCTGCCCCTGAATCATTTGCGCCGCTGTATCGGGGGTCAGGGCCTGCTTGCCCGTCGCATCGGCGTCGTTTTCCCCATTCCCCCTTACAAAAACAGAATGCGCCTCGTACTGTTCTAAAACATCTTTCACCAGCGCGTCCAGAATCGCCTGCTTGTTCTCGAAATGGCTGTAAAGCGACGCCTTGCGGATACCGACGGCGCTGGCGATCTGGGAAATAGAGGTGGCCTCAAATCCCTGTACCGAGAACAGCTCCAGCGCCGCTTCCAGAATCTCCTGCTTTGTGTTTCCTCGATCCATAACCGCCTCTCCTTCATTGTACAGCCAAACTGTTCTGTCCGTGGGGTTCAGATATCATGTATTGTTATTATAGCTACCTACCGTTCGGCAGTCAATAGGCGCCATGTCCTTTTTTGACAAATTTCCCTGTTCTGCAAGGTGGGTGGCTGCCGTGGGGCATTTGGTACTCTACCATTCCCCAATAACCCTTCTTAGAAATAATAATATTTCCCTCATAGCTGCAGCCGCTCAGGTGTCCGGCTGCATCAGTCAGCCCTCTGCTTGCTGGGTGTTTATCGGACGCCCATATCTTGTCTCAGGTTGTTTGTTGTTTGATGTCTTGGCACGGCTCTGCTAATATAGGATTGGAAGGTTTTATGACATTCCGCCGCCAAGCCTCCCTTGCTTTTCCTTTTTATGCTTACCTCGGTGATTCACCCCGTCCTGCATCGGTTAATAGAACAGATAAAAAACACCTCCTCATTTGCCAGAGGTCGCAAATGACAGTTGGGGCATGTAGAGTACGGTGTAGCCGATTATGGCTACGCCGTATTTTTCTTTTCACGCTACTATTGGCGGATTCTTGCTGATTTCTTCATAGGTTTCAAGGGTTGTTTTGCTAATATCATGGTTCATTGGTTCTTTCTGATAGTGTTATAGCACAAAACAAAAAAGAGATCAGTACCATTCGGCTTTCTACATTGGCTGCGATATGTGCTTTCCTGCAATGTAAAACCGGGCTATATATCTATAATAACATTAAAATTTTAACGAAAAGCATTAAAAAATCTCTTGACAAAGCATATTCAATGGTATAATCTATGATCACAACGATAATCGTTAAATAATTTATGTTTTTCGTAGGAGGTATTCTTATGGATTCAAAAACTCTTTCAAATTTTCACAAGTTCGGTAAAGCGGGTAAGATTGCAATGACCGTATTAATGGTTATAGCGGTTTTAGCGACTGCTGTGAGCTGCGTAGCTGCAATTTTTGTTGCTACACTTCCCAAGGACGCACTAACAGTACGTGTTACCAATCAGGCCGAGTTTAGGATTAACGAAAAGGATTTTAATTCCCTGTGGGGCATTCTTGTCGAAAGCTTCTCTTATGCAGGAGACGCAAGTCCCGAAGATATGTTAAGCGATGGAAGAGATAAAATCACTCCTCCGGAAAATCAGGTGTTTGAAACAGAACTGTCATTTTTCAACCAGTCATATTCTTCCGCCAAAATCTATTCCGATGGAAATACAAAGATAATGGAAGCCAAGTCATCGCCTGCCGAGTATCGCTCAACGGATTTGGTGTCAGTCCTTATATTCCTCACCTTGTTTGTTGCTTCTGTAGCTGCAGCTTTGTTTATGCTGAAAAGACTTTTTGCGGTGCTTGCGAAGTGTGAATCTCCGTTCTGCGAGGAACTTGTGAAAAAGATGAAAGCATTCGGCTTTTCTCTTCTTCCCGTTGCACTGTTTGCCACCGTCGGCGAAACACTTTCAACAGCTTTCCTGTCTGCCGGAAGAGACACCGGCATCAGTATTCAGTGGGGTGTTTTAATTGCTTTTGCCGTAACGATGTGTTTGGTAACGGTATTTAAGTACGGTGTTCAGCTCCAAAAAGAATCGGACGAAACATTATAAGGGGGCGGAAAGATGGGACATATTATTTTAAGGCTGGACCGTGTAATGGCGGACAGAAAAATGAGCCTGAATGAATTATCGGAAAAAGTAGGCGTTGCAAATGTTAATCTTTCCAAAATGAAGAACGGGCATATCAGTGCCATCCGATTTTCGACATTGGCTGCGATATGTGATGTCCTGCAATGTCAACCGGGTGATATATTGGAATACAGCCCTGAAGAAAAAGATGATTAAATTCTATGAAACAAAAGGCCGTTATCTCTCATTGAAAATTGACGGCCTTTGTGCCAAACTGATCAAACAGGGGAACTGCATATGGTAGCATTTTGACAGTATAGGCGGCAAAGCGGCGGCAAGGATTTTCCCTGCCGCCCTTTCTGTTTTGGGTGTTAATCAAATCGTTGTTTACAATTTCTGCGGCTCTGCTGCGGATATTGTTCATACGACCAACCCACAGTATTGGATTATCCGATTTGAGTTTTTCGGTCACTCCTTCTTTCTACTAAAATTGTACCCGAAAGCAGCGTAATAGTCGAATGTACCGCAATAAATAGAAAAAGAGAAAGAAAAAAGAGAGAAGCGTAAAAACTTCTCTCAATTCTCTTGCCCTTTGCAATGCTCGCACCTTTAAGTTACTGTCCTTAAAGGGTCACTATAATAAGGATAGAAAGGTCGTGAAAATACAAAACAGGAGGTTACACACATGAGGAAGCAGGAGCAAAAGGGTAAAATCACAGCATTGTACGAAAGGTTATCTCACGACGATGGGCGGTCTGACGAGAG
>JAGBEM010000111.1 GCA_017936985.1 Oscillospiraceae bacterium | reverse complement strand
CAACGGCATTACCGATAAGGATTATATTAACGAGAAGGTCTACGAGATCCTTGAAGTTGTTGGTCTTGTGCGTGAGCATGCGGACCGTTATCCGCATGAGTTCTCCGGCGGTCAGCGCCAGCGTATCGGTATCGCCAGAGCGGTTATCATGCAGCCTGAGATGATCATTGCGGATGAGCCTATCTCTGCGCTTGATGTATCGATTCAGGCACAGGTTATCAACCTGCTCAACGATCTACGGGATCGTATGGGACTGACCATTTTGTTCATTGCCCATGACCTGTCCGTGGTTAAGTACTTCTCTGACCGTATCGGTGTCATGTACTTCGGCAAGATGGTCGAGCTTGCGGATTCGGACGAGCTCTTCAAGAACCCCTTGCATCCTTACACGAAGTCTCTGCTCTCGGCAATTCCGTTGCCTGACCCCATTTATGAGAAGCAGCGTACGAGAATTCACTACAACCCCATTACAGAGCATGATTACTCTGTAAGCACTCCCTCGTTCCGGGAGATCGCCCCTGGACATTTCGTATACTGCAACGACATGGAAGAGGAAAAATACAAGCAACAGCTCAAGTAACAGGATGGATGGTTTTAAGCAGTGAAACAGGAAACCAAAGTAACATTAAGAAATTATGCTATTTGTTTTGGCATTGAGGCACTGATCGCGTTCCTCGTGATTTGGTCAAAGGGCTTTTTCGCACATAGCACAGCGGTAAACATCCAGATCTTGTCAGACGCTTTCTTTGTCGCTGGTATATTGATGACCCTTTTTGCGGGCATGATGTATGTCAGCGGCGAGGGTGCGCTCATTGGCATCGGATTCGTCCTCAGAAATGTTGTGCTCGCCTTTGTCCCTATGGGCAGAGCAAGGCACGAGCGATATACCGATTACCGTGCGCGTAAGCTCAGCGAGGCCAAAAAGCATAACAACAGCTATATTCTTGTGACAGGACTGATCTTCCTTTTCATTAGCGTTGTCTTTACAGCTATTTGGTACGCAGCATTTTATAATGTATAAGATGAGCCCTGTGTACACAAAGTGTGATGTCCTAAAATGAAGATAACCAGTCGAGAGCTTCTCGACTGGTTATTTTTTGCTTTTTTCAATTGTGTGGCGAGGGTATTGTTTGTCGTTTGTACATCCCTCAGAATCAGAGTTTGCTAAAAAGGAAAATTGTAACTCTCCTTGTTCGATATTTCATCTATATCAACTTAGAGATTAAGATTGAAAGTTGTAAAAATCTGACTTTTACCTGTTAATGCGCATAAAAACCGCGCTCAAAACACAAAATTCTCTTGTCCCATGCTTGACACGGAAGTATCGGGGTCGGCGATTATTTTGGATGGGGAAATATGTTGGAAACGGCGATCAATGTAGGGACCGGCCTCCGGACGGTCCACGGATACAGATTCCGTTTCGGGACTGTCGAGGACGCCGGTCTCTACAAACAGCATAGAGCAAATGAAAGGAGAAAGATTATGGATTTTTACAAAGTACCCATTGGATTTGGGCTGGCGTTGGCTATGAATCCCGTTGCTATGAACACCTACTCGGCTATGACCGAGGAGCAGAAGCGGGCGGTTCTGGATCGGGCCCACAATGCCCAGTCGGAAGAAGAGATGCATGGCATCGTGGATTCGCTGGCAGGCCGGGGAATCTAAATATGAAAAACAGCAAGTCAGGGTTGACTTGCTGTTTTTCTGTATTGGGAGGGGGTTAAGCCGGTCATTTCACGAAAAGTCCGGTTGAAGGTGTTGACAGCAGAAAAGCCGCATTGCATTGCGATCCCGGCGATGTTACTGTGCTGATCGGCAAGGAGCGTTTTTGCGTGCTCCACCCGGTACAGAGAAAGCAGTTTGGAAAAATGAACGCCGGTCAGCTCATGGAGGCAGTGGGAAAGGTACTTTTCATTGTAGCCAAAGGTTCGCGCGATGCTGCCTAAGGATATGTCCTCATGGAAATGAGCGGCGATATAGGAAATAACCTTTTGATAAAGCACACTGTCCGTTACGCCCACTTTCTCAAAAGCTGCCTGCGCCATGACTTTCGCACAGATCAGGTTCAGATAGCCGCTGATCAGAAAACGGTCCTGCTTGTTCAGGGTGTGAAAGCTGTCGAGAATAGGAGATAGGTCGGTTACATCTACCGGGGCGGCAATGGGACGCCGTTGCTTGGTTTCTTCAAAGTACAAGGGGATAAAGTCGTGGGAGAATACGGCACAGATCACCTCTGCCTGATCGCACTGGTATTGGTGGATGCAGTTGGGGGCGATCCAAACCAGGTGCTTTTCCGGCAGACGGATATGTTTTCCGTTTACAAATACATCCGCAGTGCCCTTTTTGCAATAGAGCAGTTCGTTGTATTCGTGAATATGCGTTTCCATATACCAGCCGTTGTGGAAGCCGCAGCGGAAATCGAAGCGTCCGTGGAAATTTTCAGATTGGTATTTCAAGCAGCATCACCTAACCTTTTGGCTATATTATGCCGCTTGTTGGCTCGTATGTCAAGAATAAAGGCGATATAATGGATACAAATCTGAAAGGAGAAGCGGTTATGAGATGGAGTAAAGAGCGAATTTGGCAGTGGTATAACGCGCGCCCCTGGATGCGCGGATGCAATTTTATGAGCGCTGATTGCGCCAACCGGGTGGATCAGTGGCAGTCGCTGGGCTTTGAGGAGCGTTTTCAGACCACTGAAGAAGAGCTGGCGCTGATGCAGGAAACTGGTTTTAACACCGTTCGTCTGATCCTGGAATATGTGGTGTGGAAAGAAGAGCATGAGGGCTTTATGGAGCGGTTTGAGCGGTACATTGCCTTGTGTGCCAAGTACGGAATGTCCTGCATGATCGTTTTGGCCAACGACTGCATGCCACCCAAGACCGAACGCTGGAAGATGCCTTATGTGGGGGAGCAGACCTATGATTGGGGCTACCACGGTGGCAAAAAGCATTCTCAGCACGGTTCCCACTCCGAGCCGGCACCGCACTTCTATCTGGACGATCCCCAGAGCCGGGAATCCTATTTTGAGATGGTACGGGAGATCGTGACAAAGTATAAAAACGATGAGCGCATCTGCGTTTGGGATGTGTACAACGAGCCGGGCAACAGCCGCCGGCAGGATATTACGCTGCCAAATCTGAAACGCCTGTTTGAGATCGTGCGTGAAATCGATCCGGCACAGCCATTGACGGCTGGTGTCTTCCGGATGAAGGGTGACGAGAAGATTCCTCTGTGTCAGGCAGAGCAGTATGCACTGGATAACTCTGATATCGTTTCTTACCACTGCTACCAGCCCTACAATGAACACATCAAGGTCATCAAGCGGCTGAAGGAGGAAGGCCGCCCTATCATTTGTACCGAGTGGTTGGGCCGCTGCCTGCACAACGATGTTTTTGACCTGTTCCCACTGTTTTACCTGGAAAAGATCGGCTGCTACAACTGGGGATTTGTGGCCGGTAAGTATCAGACCTATGAGCCCTGGGCAAAGACCTGGGAGGATTATGAAAGCGGCGCGAAGACTGATGTGGACTTTACCAAGTGGTTCCACGATCTGTACCGCCCCAATCACAAGCCCTATGATCCTAAGGAGATCGCGGTGATCCAAGAGTTCTGCAGGTTGTCGGACGAACAGTTTCAAAATCCGTAATGGAAAGGAATGTTTATACTATGAGCAAACCGGAGTATAAGAAGATCACAATCCCCACATATCCCATTGGCAAGCCGGAGCCGTTGCCTCTGTTCTTTGAAAAAAGACCGTACCAGGGTGCTTCCGGCAAGGTATACCCGATTCCCTATGTTTCAGAGATATCTGACAAAAAAGAAGACCGGGAATATGACGGCTACATTCTGGAAAACAAGTACATACGGGTAGAGCTGCTTCCGGAACTGGGCGGCAAGATCCACAGTGCCTATGACAAGACTGCAGATTATGATTTCATTTATCACAACAAGGTGATCAAGCCTGCAATGGTTGGTCTGGCAGGTCCCTGGATCTCCGGCGGTATCGAGTTTAACTGGCCCCAGCATCACCGTCCTACCACTTTTATGCCTACAGATTGCGCTCCGGGCATTTCCAATGGCCGGGAAGCTGTGTTTATGGGAGAGATAGATTATTTCCATCAGATGAAGGGAATGGTGGCGGTTTCGGTTGATGAGGAGCATTCCTATATCCAGGCAGATATTACCGTGTACAACGGTACGGCACTTCCGCATCCGTTTATGTGGTGGGCCAATCTGGCTGTAGAAGTCAATGACGATTACAAAATCGTGTTTCCGCCGGATGTGGAGTATGTCAATGACCATGACCGCCGGGCGGTCATGCAGTGGCCTTTGGCCAAAGGTGTCTATCAGACGGCCCGTCCCTTTAATTACGGTGACGGTACGGATCTGCACACCTTCTCTGCAGTTAAGGTGCCTTCTTCTTTCATGATCTCCCGTGTCCAGTCGGATCAGGATTTTGTCAGCGGATATGATAT
>JAGBEM010000007.1 GCA_017936985.1 Oscillospiraceae bacterium | reverse complement strand
ACAAATACCACCCATCTGCCACAGAAATAGTCAGCAGATTCTCTCCAGACTGCAAAAGGGCGGTCACATCATAGGTCTGATAGTAATGGAGCTTTTCGTATGCGGTATATTCCGGGGCAAATTCCCGGTCATCGATGCGCTGTCCGTTCAACTCCGGGCGGTAAACACCGAAAGCTGTAGCATACAGCCGGGCAGATTTAATTTTCCGCTGTACGCAAAATTCCTTGGCAAACCGCACAGCCGGAGGTTGATTGCCGGGACGGTATTCCGGGTTTTCGGGGCGCAGGATACTACTCTCGATCCATTGAGCCTGCCACTTTCCACTGTCAAGAAAAGCGGTTTCAAAAGAAGCTTCCGTCGTCGCGCTGTTTCCGTGGTTGTCCCATGCGCTCACGCACCAAGTGTACCGGGTGCAGCTTTCCAAAGGAGCGCCCTCGTATAAAACAAAGGTCTGCTTCCAGCTCTCCACTCTGCCGCTGTCCCAGACTTCTTTTTCTGCAGCCCGGACTACAATCCGATAAGCTGTTTGCATCGTGTTCGGAATGTCACTTTCCATCTGCCAGGAAAATTCCGGCACACCGTCGATTCCCAGAGGTGCGACCCGGTGATTGACTCTTAATCGGGTTAGATTCATTTTTCTCCCCTTTCTTTTTTCATCAGGGAAATCATTTCGATTACCCTGTCGTGAGCCTCCGTCGGGGCGCGGAACAACGCCGCTCTGTAGCGCATTTGGTTCAGGGATTTGGACATGGCTTCCGCATCGGATCTATCGATGCTCTGCACGGTTCCGGGAAGGTATCGGTCCAGAATCGCCACCGCCCGGTCATCTTCCAGTAAGGTCCGCACCGGGGTTTCGGCATGATACAGGCATCGGTAGTCCTTTTCTGTTTGGATAGTATAGTCATAGCTTCCTGCTCTGACTACGAATACTTCCTGCTCCGGCAGCCATATCTCCGCCTCACAGCCAAAGGGAATCTCAAAATGGAATCGGATTGTTCTGTTCTCCAGGATCTCCCAGTTGGACACGATTCTGCCGGAAGCGGAATCGTAAGTACAGGCAAGCTTTCCAAGTCGTGCGTCCGGCTTGGGTGCGATGCGCACCTTGGTAAAGCCGGGCATGAGGGATTGGATACCCGCGCCGTGGCGATAAAGGAACTCCATCACGGAGCCGTAGGAATAATGATTTAAGCTGTTCATTCCGGTACCGCTGATGGAACCATCGGACAGTACGGAATTCCACCTCTCCCAAATAGTGGTAGCACCCAGATTCACCGCGTACAGCCAACCGGGGAAGCCTTCGTAACACAGAAGATCGTAGGCGATATCCGCCATGCCGTTGTCCGCCAGTACGGTGTTCATCATGGTGGCGCCCACAAATCCACCTTTGAGCCGACGGCAATCCTTTTGATAACGGTTTTTGAAGCCATTCACGATTTTTTCCTTGTCCCGATACAGGCCAAATCGCAGGGCAAGCAGATACCCCGTCTGTGTATCGATAGACAGGCGTCCGGTAGGGGTGAAGTATTCATTCAAAATCGCATTACGGATATTTTCTGCTAGTGCTTCATATGTGGCCGCTTCTGGCATATTCAATTCCTTTGCCGCCTGCGCAACATAGGACGCAGAAGCAAAATAGTACACGGAAGAAACGAAGTGATTGTCCGTTCTGCCGAAGGTGCTCTGCTCTGTTGCGCCGTCCAAGGCAAGCCAGTCGCCAAACTGGAAGCCAAAATCCCAAAGATATTTCTCGCCCCTTGCCTGATCCTGACGGCGGACACAGTCTACCCAATCCCGCATAAGAGGATAATGTCGGGCAAGGGTGTCCCTGCTTCCGAAATGGGTGTACAGCGTTTGGGGCAGGAATGTGGCAATATCGCTCCATACTGCGGCAGTCAGACCGGGAAATTCGTTAGGAAGATAAATGGCTGCCTTGCCGCCATTCCGACACTGGTCATAGCGCAGATCACGGCAGAACTTATCATAGAACGCCCGGGTGTCCATCAACCAGGAAGCGGTGGGACAGAATACCATAGCATCACCACACCAGCCCAGCCGCTCATCCCGCTGGGGGCAGTCTGTGGGCATATCCATGAAATTGGATTTGAGTCCCCAGAGGGTGTTCTCATGAAGCCTGTTGATTTTTTCATTCCCGGTGGTAAGATATCCGATCCGTTCCATTTCCGAGTAGACCGCACAGCCGGTAAAGCAGTCAGGATCCACAGCATTCAAACCGCTGACCTTGACATACCGGAAACCGAAGAAGGTGAAATGGGGACGGATCACGCGCTGGCTCCCATCGGAAATATAGGTAAACTCCGATTTTGCGGTGCGGTAATTGTCGTGATAGAAATTGCCCTTTTGCAGGATCTCTGCAAATTCCAGTTTCATTGTCTGCCCTGCCGGAATTGCCTGCGTACATTCCACAAAGCCGGCAAAGTTTTGCCCAAAGTCCAATACCGTTTCTCCCGCCGGGGTACGGTTGATCTCCCGGACGGCAAGCCGCTCCATGACCCGGACGCAGGGAGAATAGCGCTCCGTTACCTTTCCCGGTGCATCAAAGATCTGGGCTGCCTGCCACGCATTTTGGGGGGCCGTATAGTCCTGCACTTCGCCGTCATAAATATCGGAGAAGGTCACAAAGCTGTTTCTTACCTGCCAGCTTTCATCGGTACAGATGTTCTGGGTCGTGCCGTCGGCATAACGGATATGAAGCTCCGCCAGAAGGGCAAAGGGGCGCTCCGGATGGGCCTTGCAGGAAAGACCGAATTTTCCCTGATACCAGCCCTTGCCAAGCAGTACCGTCAGTTCATTTTCTGTCGCCAGCAAATCGGTCACATCGTAAGTGCAATACTGAAAATGTTCCTGATAGTCGTTGATAAAGGGTGCGAGCAGATCATCGCCCACCTTCTGTGTGCCAAAATAGGCTTCAAACAAGCCAAGACCACAGATATACAGCCGTGCCTGCGCCACCTCTTTGGATAGGGCGAATTGTTTGCGATATTCCGGGTGAAAGCTTTCTTGCTGCTGACAGCCGATCCACTGGGCAGACCAGGATTCGGAAAGCTTTCCGGTTTCAAAGAAACAGCCGTCGCTGACCGCTGTTTCACCGATGTCAGAAATAACCGTGACCCGGTACCAATACCGGGTACAGGGAAACAGCTCCAGCTCCAGTTTTGTGCCAAGGGAGGACAGATCTCCCTCCATGCAGTAAATCACATCCTCAAAATCCGAAGACAGGGATACTTCGATTTTCGCGCAAAGCTGCTTTTTGCCCTTGGCATGACGCACCTTCCATGAGCAAAGGACAGTATCGGTACAGTAGCCAATTGGGTTATTTAGACCATTGATTCTGATTGCATACAGTTCCATATGAACCTCCATAGACCAAATGCGCCCGGGAAATACTCCCCGGGCGCAAAGGAATCAATACTTGCGGGACAGCTGCGCCTCGCACGCTTCTCTGGTGATCTCACCGGAGTTGCACTTTGCCATCAGTTTTACATCGGATTCCTTCAAACTGTAGAAGGCCATGACCACAATGCTGAGGAGCGTACCGATGGCCGGAATCAGCATGTAAATGATCCAAAGAGAGTCCAGCGCGTTTTGCGTCTGCGGGACATTCAGTGCCGCTAGTTCTTCAAAACTCTCTGCCTCCACGGCTACCCACTCGGAAAGGCCCAGAAGGAACAGACCCAGAGATGCAGATACACTACTGGTCAGCTTGTTGACAAAGGCATTCAGCGAGAAGAAAATGCCGGAGCAGTCCTTACCGGTTTTATAACGGGTATACTCGATGGTATCCGGGGTAAAGAAGGTCTTTGCGATCACCGCTATATTGCCAGGCATCGCCTGCAGCACCAGCAGGGCTGCAATCAAAGTAAAATGATTGTAACCGACAAAATAGATCATGCCGTAAAGGGTCGCTCCCAGTATGCCGCAGAACATAAACACATTTTTCTTGCCAAACTTCCGGCACAGCCGGTCGGTATTCATCTGGGCAATGGTCTGGGGAATGAACGCAATGGCGATGGGGACTATCAGGATCAGAGAGTCACCATACAGATAGAAGGACGCATAAGTGCCCAGACTGCCGCCTGTCTGCAGACCGGCATACAGCAGCACACTCAGCAAAATAATGAATACGTACTTGTTGGTTTTCACGCACTCCAGCATATCCTTGAAGGTATAGCGCTCAGTCTCCTGCTGATTTTCCGCGTTTTTCAGCTCCGCGTTGTGTTCCTTTACCTTTGTTGCCAGAGGCAGCATCATAAAGAAGAACAGCACGGAGGAAACGAGAGCCACCAGCTGGATGGACAAGCCCACATGTTCGCTGATCAATACCGTCCAAAGCACGCCTGCCAGCATGGTAAAGATACCGGAAATAATGCCTTTGTTCTTCAGGATCGTGTCGCGCTCATTGGTATTATCGGTCAGGGATACGATCATGGAGTTCATGGGTACTTCCACCAGCGTATAGGTCAGGTCATAAAGAAGATAAGTAACCGTGAACCAGATCAGCTTCACCGCTTCCGGCGCATCCTGAGGCATCAGGAAGAAGATCACCGTAAAGATCGGGAACAGGAAGAAGGTAGCCCGGTACCATGGAAGGTACTTGCCCTCGCCTGCCAGCTTGCTCAGCAGCTTACTGTTTTTAATATCCAGCTTATCGATAAAGAAGCCAAAAATCACATCATCGAAGGCATCAATGATCTTCACCACCAAAATGGCGCCGGAGACCTTCAAAAGGTCGATGCCCTGGAAGAGCAAAAACAGGGTCATCATTGCGGTGACGATATAGGCTTCCAGCGTACGGCCCAAGTCACCTATGTAATAATTGATCCGTTCTTTTCTCGTGGTACGCCAGCCCTCAGGCTGAAGCTTTGCTTTTCTTGCCATAGTCCTTAACCCTCCGTAATTTTATATGGTTTCTGTGTCCGTTCACAGATGGTTTCCCCTGTTTTGGGATGTACTTGCACCACCCGGATCTCCTCCGGCGCAATGCCCTTTTCCACCCAATCCATCAATGCCTTGATCCCGTCGGTTTGGGTAATGCCCGGGCCATTGCCCCGGCAGTTGCCGTGGTTATCGCCGGGGGTGATGTACACCCGGCAGAAAGCATCCACCGTTTCCTGTCCTCCGTGGATCTGCACCACTTTTTTGTAATAATCGATGGTGCCCCGTGTGGGGATCAGGGGATCGTCCCAGCCGTGATCGATGATCAGCTTACCACCCCGGCTCGCAAAGGGCCGAAGGTCAGGATCGTCCGCATTGCAGTTTCCGAATTTCTCTACACTGGCGGCAAAAAGCTTCTCCAGATCTTCCGGAGTGATGCAGTCAAAGCACTGCTTGGGATCCTCCGTGACCCAGCGGGCCCAAATATCCGCCAAAGGAAAGGGCTTCGGCCACCGTGAAAACAAAGGATAATAGAACCAGCCAATGGGAATGACCTTATTCCAGTTTTTCTGCCCCGGCTGAAAACCGAGATAGTAGGCTGTTCCGTCCTTGCGTCGGGGCCCCTCCCAAATCTTTTGCATGATTTCCGCATCGGTTTTTGTGATCGTCCCTACTTTGGTTTTGTGACCAACCAAGGTAAAGGGATCAAAGTGGACAGGGTGGGTTTCCAAGCGATAATAGCTTTCTGCGCCGCCAACGGAATTTTGCAGGGCATCCGCAAAGTACACCAGCTTCTTTCGGTGCAGCGGATAACCGTAGGAGCGCATCACCGCCTGGGGCCAAAAACCCACGATCAAAAACTTCGCCCAGTT
>JAGBEM010000110.1 GCA_017936985.1 Oscillospiraceae bacterium | reverse complement strand
CCTCAACAACTATGAGAAGCTGATGCCACAGGTGAACGACAATTTCTACTACATACGTTTCGAGGCGGAGAAAGAGTGCCGCCTGTTCCAGCAGGCGCTCAACGACATACGTCAGGCAATAAGCAAGAACGCCACATAGTGTGACCCCTTTATTATATATAGAAAAGTTGAAAAATGCAAATAGTTTATCGCTGATATTCGAATTCCAAATCGTAGATATCCACCGTGTCGCCGTCCTGGATACCCAGTTCCTCCAGCCGGGCAAACAAACCGCACTTGCGCAGCTGCAGATCAAAGTAGTTCCGGGATTCGTAGTCATCAAAATTGATGTTCTGCACCAACCGTTCCAGCCACCGGCCGGTGATCAACCAGGTGCTGCCGTAATGCTCGATCTCAAAAGCACTGGGATCGGTAGGCTCTTCAATGACCTCCACATACTCCGGCTCGTAAATCGTCACCGGAGGCAGGGTGCGCAGCTTCTCCGCTACCACACGCATCAAATTCCGGGTGCCTTGGGTTGTGCCTGCGGAGATCTCATACAGCTCACAGCCTGCCGCTTCAACATGAGCGCGCAGCCGCTCCAGATTGTCGCTTTCCGGCATCAGCAGATCGCACTTGTTGGCAGCTACGATCATAGGCCGGTCGCCCAGATCCACGCTGTAGTTGCCCAGCTCGGCGCATATGGCATCAAAATCCTCCACCGGATCCCGACCCTCGCTGCCGGAAACATCGATCACATGCACCAGCAGCCGGCAGCGGTCAATGTGCCGAAGAAAGTCGTGACCCAGACCGGCACCTTCCGCCGCACCTTCAATGATGCCGGGGATGTCTGCCATGACGAAGGATACGCCCTCGTCCACATAGATCACACCCAGATTGGGAAACAACGTGGTGAAGTGATAGTTGGCAATCTTGGGGCGGGCGTTGGAGGTGACAGAAAGTAGGGTAGACTTGCCAACATTGGGGAAGCCCACCAGACCGACGTCTGCCAGCAGCTTCAGCTCCAGAATAATGTCTCGCTCTTCACCCTTCAGACCGGCCTTTGCAAACCGGGGAACCTGCCGGGTGGGGGTGGCGTAGTGGGCGTTGCCCCAGCCGCCGCGGCCACCCTTGGCGATGATGAAATCTTCTCCGGTGGACATATCCACGATGATCTGATTGGTCTCGGCATCCCGAACGACCGTACCTCTGGGTACTTGGATGATCAGTGGCTCACCCCGCTTGCCGGCCATTTTCCGACCCATGCCGTTGATACCGGCTTCCGCGGTGTACTTGCGCTTGTAGCGGAAGTCCAGCAGGGTAGACAGATTGTCGTTGACCCGCAGGATCACGCTGCCGCCATGACCGCCGTCGCCGCCGTCGGGACCGCCGGAGGCTACATATTTTTCCCGGTGGAAGGCTACAGCACCATCGCCGCCCCGACCACCGCAAACAGTGATTCGTACTTTATCTACAAACATAAAAATCCTCCTAAACTGAAGGTAACTTACAGGGTGATAAACACACACTTTCACCGCACTATCCCACTTAAAGGGTGTTCCATAATGCGGCTGGGGATTCTTAAGGGGGCGCATTTGCTCGAAGCGCCACTTAAGTCGGCTTCTTTTGGTTCTTTTCTTGCCGAAACAAGAAAAGAACATAGACAAATGTATACTTATCACACTGCAAATCCTGAAAAAAGGACTGTTGCAAATAATAGTCTGCAACAGTCCTTGCTTCACTATACGCGCATTACTGCTCCACAGTGTAGACGGAGCACTGCCGGCGGTCCTTGCCCTTGCGCTCAAACTTGACGGTGCCGTCAACCAGAGCAAACAGGGTGTCGTCCTTGCCGATGCCCACATTGACACCGGGATGGATGTGAGTGCCTCTCTGGCGAACCAGAATATTGCCGGCCAGAACAAACTGACCGTCAGCGCGCTTCACGCCCAGACGCTTGGACTCGGAATCACGGCCGTTCTTGGTGGAACCGCCGCCCTTGTGGTGAGCGAAGAACTGAATACCAATCTTCAGCATGGTGTTACACCTCCAAAACTTCGATATAATCAGGATAATCATCCCGCATACTGCACAGAGTCAGCATCATACCGGCAAGAACTGCCTGGATGCTCTCTTCCTCGTCGCAGGAAGCGGGGAGGGTAAGGGTGACGCGGGCGTCCTCTTCCTTGACCCGAACCTTGGCCTTTGCGCCGCACACCTCGTTGATGGTGGCTTCGGCCATGGTAACAACAGCGGAAACGGCGGCGCAGACGATGTCGGAGCCAGCCTCAGCGTAGCCGCTGTGACCGGAGACGGAGAATCCTGTAATTCTCTCATCTTCCATAAAAAATTCGCATCTTGTCATAATTCAATTACAGAGCGATCTTGGTGATCTCCACCTTGGTGTAGGGCTGGCGGTGGCCGATCTTCTTCTTCTCGCCCTTCTTAGCCTTGTAGCGCAGAACGTGGATCTTCTTGCCCTTGCCGTTCTTCACGACCTTAGCCTCGACAGCAGCGCCCTCAACAACGGGAGTGCCGAACTTGGAGTTCTCGCCGTCCAGGACAGCCAGGACTTCCTCGAACTTGACGGTGGACTCAGCCTCAGCGTTCAGCTTCTCAACGAAGATGACATCGCCTTCGGAAACAGTGTACTGCTTGCCACCGGTCACGATAATTGCCTTCATGTTTGTTTTCACCTACTTTATATTGTGTAGTCTCGCTCTTAAGGCGGGCGACCACAAATCGCCAACTTAAGCCTTTTCAATGCGGCTGGACTATTTTAGCATTGTCAATAGGAAAAGTCAATACCTTTTTCGTAACTTTTTTCGTTATTTCCAACCGTTTTCCAAGGAAATGACATACAAACGAAAACACCTCTGAAAGGGCAATGTGGAGAAAAAACTTTACAAGTAAACATCGCTTGTGTATACTGAAATATAATAGAGAAATTAGATAGAGGTATATACTATGCGCACATATACAAAGCCTAAAAAGCAATGGCTTTTACCCGTCGCAGGACTGATTGTCGTGCTGGCGACCTCTTTGGCGATACTTGTCCGTTGCCAAAGCACCGCCGCCGATCCTGCCTCAACAGAAAACACGGTGGCGACGGAAACCACAACGGTAACGGAAGACACTGTTGCGACAGAACCCCGCACGATCGAGGAATTTGCTGTCCTGCATGGACTCAGCCTGTCCGATTGGCCGGAGGAACTGTTGGCACTTCTGGAAAAGAATCCGGAGACAAAGGATTTTGTTTGGAATTATCCGCTTAAAAAGGATTTGGAAGTGGATATTGATTTAAGTGAATACATAGGTAGTGACAAGGTGCCGTTGCTGCTGCAATGGGATCAGCGCTGGGGATATGCTGAGTATACCGGTAAAGTGATGGGCCTGTCCGGCTGCGGACCGACCTGCCTATCTATGGTTTGTATCTATTTGCTGGACGATGCCAAATTTACGCCTAAGTACATCGCCGAGTTCGCTGAAGAGAACGGATATTGCGCACCAGGAAGCGGCAGTTTTTGGACGCTGATCGCCGAGGGTGGAAACAAACTGGGATTGGATGTTAAGGAGATCCCTCTGGACGAGAACCGCATGATCAAGAATCTGGAACAGGGCAATCCGATCATCTGTAATGTGAGGGCAGGATTCTTCACATCAAGCGGTCATTACATTGTGATAACGGAATACGCAGATGGATATGTGAAGGTCAACGATCCCAACAGCCCCAGCAAGTCTGAGCAGTCCTGGAAGCTGACAGAAGTCATGGAGCAGATCCGTAACCTGTGGGTCTGCAAAACGCCTGAATGAGTTCTACCGATGATATCGTGAAAAGCCATCCCAACCGGGATGGCTTTTCTTTTTGCGGACGATATAGGACTCGATTCGATCAATAAGTGAGCGCTTAGAAATCAAGCCATTCATATCCGGAAATCTCTAATGCCTTGCCATCCTCGTTGCGGAAGACATCAAGAATACCATTGGCAATCCGTAAACATTGTGCAGACTTCTTATCGTCTCCAAGAGAAGCAAACTGTTTTGCCATAATGTTAAGCATTTCAATTAGGCTGCTGCCGCTGAGATTCATTTGGAAATGAGCTGCATCCAAACTGTTCTTTCCGTCTGTCAGTCTGGCGATACACTCCTTTTTGGTGAAGTAGAATTCAGGAATCTGTGCTAAAACAGAATTAATTTGATCATATTTTCCTAATCTGTGGTAGGCTTCAGCCAAGATCCGCAGCGCATCACATCTCACGCCCTCGATGGTTGCACAATCAATAAGCTGTTTACAGGTATCAATTAGGTCGCTGTCCCGACCAGGAATATTCCACAAAACATAAACCAATACAGTCAGCATTGTTTCGTTGGATGGGAATTGCTTTAGTCCTTCCTGCAAAATTTCCTCTGCACGGATGGGGTCATCTAACCTATAACGGGCAGCCTCACGGCAGATGCTATCGATTTTCTTCTCGTTTTCAAAAACATTGTAATCAAACAGTTCATCGATAGACACACCAAAAAAGCTTGCAATAGACGGAATAAGACTCACATCGGGGGCAGTTATATTAGTTTCCCACTTGCTGACCGCCTGGAAAGTTACGCCCAGAACCTTAGCAAGCGATTCCTGGGAAATGTTCTTTTCTTTGCGTAATGCTTTAATCTTCTCACCGATTTTCATTGCCATTGTGTATTTCCTCCTGAATGATTCAGCCAGCGGTAACTATAAGATAGCAAAGTCAACCGAATAAAACAATAACCGCATTTTTGAGAACCTTTCAACCGAAAGTTGAATTTATGCTAGGGTAAAACCGTCCTTTACAAAACCCGGACTGTTGCATTTAGAAGGGTTCGAGTCCTATTTTCATACCATATCACAACAAAAAGCCCACCCCATTGGGTGGACTTTTTATTGTATAAAGAAAACCACGCGTTTAACGCGTGGTTTTCTTTATACAAAAAGAAGACCCATCGGCGATGGGTCTTCTTCCGGCATATGTCACTTTTTGCCTGCCTCTGTAACACGGGATGAAAACACGAATGCTTGCTGGGCCTGTGCGTCATAACAGAATGTGAAATAGCCATCCGGCAGATAATGCAGTGCGCATCGATAATTACCGTCACCGTCATCCTTGATGTAGTAATACACATAAGCTACAGTAAACGCATCCTGCTGCAAGCGCTCAGTGCCTTTCCTCTGCTCGTCAAAAGATTGGGCTTTCGGGATGCTGATCATTCCGTGGACAAGCATTTTCTGATATGCTTCCGGGATATCTTCCTTGATCAGTCCGCTTTCCAGCACCGCTTCCACGACCTGCAGATCCGCACTGCGGTAATCCAGTCCGGGGAATTCCGTTTCCAGCTTGACCGCCACGGTTTGGCCCCATATATCATTGCTCGTTCCTTCCGTGTAATACACAAAGCTGAACATCTTTCGGTACAGTCGGTACACCTGCAGGTACTCCAGCATTTTCTGCGGTGTATCTGCCTCCTTCATGCGTCCAAGGAACAACTTCATAAACAACTGCTCCAATTCCACAATACCGCATTGCTCAATTTCCACCTTGCCGTCAAAACCAACCGGCACGTACTCTCCCTTCATCATACGGTCAAAGAAATCTGCGCCCTCACTCCCATACCGCCGCACCAGTTCTGCCCGGATCTTAGCTTCGCCGCCCGGCTCAAACAAGGAAGACATGGTTTTTGTATCCGTCAGCGCATAGAGACGGAAATAGTAACCGGCTTCTGTAGCCGTTCTGCCAATCAGCAATGTATAGCTTTCATTGTCCGCATCCTTCCGGGACCAGCCTATCCTCTCCATGTATCCCAGTGTTTGGAAGGCTTGCGAGCGATTCATCGCCAGATTACTAAACAGCTGATAGCCGTTTCGCAGTGCCCGGTTAAAAAAGGCTGCGTCCGTATAGGGAAGATGATCCGCGTTTGTTTCAGCCAAACTGACAGCGCGGATCAGATCCAGCGCGATCTCGTCCGGTGTATCTGTCAGTGCTACATGGACCTGTTTTGCTTTCGCGTCATAGGTACCTGTTTTTCTCTTATGCTCACAGGGGAAGCAGACCGCATCCACGTGCTGCTCCAGTTGCTTTAGGAAATGCTCAGTAATATAGCTCTGGGTATCCAGCGGATCCAGGAAGGCAAACAGATTCTGGGTATGGGGATAGTACCAGATCATCTGGGTAACAGTATTACGGATGACCTGATCTGCCTCCCGGGAATAGTCCTTTTCCGACAACAGCGCTTCCGTTTTTTTCATGATGTCAACCGCCACTTCCTCCGAAACTGCCGGCACCAGATCCGATTGCGCCTCTTTTGTATACAGACTTTGTAACTTCTGTTCCATATCTTCAGGACTTTGATCCGGATATGCCGGCCGGAGCGGTGTGGGGATCACTACGGACAAGGGTGCTTCCTGCCGGGGTGGGATCTGTACCGGCAGCTTGATGGAAGGCACCGCGTCGGGGTCCCCTGTTGCTTCTTGCCGTACGTTTTCGCTGTAGAACAAATAGAAATAGCTTCTGCTGCCCCGGTAATAATGTATCTGGAAACCGGCTTCGTATATATTATGGTCGTAGAGTCCCCAGAAGCGGTAGGTCGTCAGCACCAGCTTCTCTTCTCCTTTTTCGTACAGTATATACTGTGCGCCATTAATGTCCAGCTTCGGGGCCTCCAATCCCATTTTCTCAAAAACGGAAACACCGTTCTCGCAAATGTCAAAGAACTCCGGGTAGTAGGTATGCCAGTAGATCACACCGTTGGGATGGTCATGCCTGTCCGCACCCGCGCGGAAGGCATCCATCACTTCCTCGCTGACAGTCAGATCTGTGATCACCTTGGGATCACTGGGCCATTCATTAACACCATCCTTGGGATCCAACTGAGCCAGCAGACCGTAAAAATCCGTTTCCGGCGCAGGTGTATTTTCTTCGATATAGAAGGACAGCAGCAGTGTATTCTCCTGAGCATTGAAGCTCATTTGCAATACCGCGCCCGCAGTCTCAAACAGCTGTGTGCGCATTTGTTCATCCATTTCCACCCGGCAGCTTTCCAGACTGGCCACATTCCAGCAGGTCACATAGGCATCTTCCCTGCAATAGGTAAAGGCAAAGGCACCGTCATTGCTAAGGACATACCGATCAGATTCGGTGATGAGCTTCGCACCGTCACCGGTGAAAATATTTTTCCGATAGAGCTTGCCGTCTTCCAGCCATACGGCCATCTGCTCGTGGGCATACATTTCCACATCGCCTCTGGCGACCTCGCCGGTAATGTCGCTGCCATCTGCCAGCGAATAGGCATAGTATACGCCGCCGCGCTCCATGATCGCAACGGTCTCATCCGCTGCCAGCCGTACAAAATTCCCCTGCAGCACGATTGGCTCAGAGATCTCACCAACCGCTGTGACCGCAGAAAAACACCACTGGGCGGAATCGTCTTTCAGGATCTTCAGCCGGTTATACCATACCGCATCCGAAGCCTTAAAGGTCTTATCCATGAGCTCCCGGGGCATCTGGCGGTAATACAGCACTTTACTGCCGGGGGAAATATACAGCTCACTGGAGGCGCAGACATCACCCAACGTAAGGGCGGCATTTTCATGCAGGAACAACACACCCAACTCCTCGCCCTGGTAATGGCTAACCGTGCGGCCCAGGGTCGGCTGCTGATAGCGCCGGATCATATCCTTATGGCTAACCCCGGCGCCCGTGGGATTTGCAAGAGTGGCGATGCTGCCATCTCCGGAAAAACGGTAAAAATACCCATCCCGCAGTTGAAAGGCACCGGCGTTGGACATTTGCTGATAAGTATCCGTAACGATGTTATAGATTTGATACCCTTTGGAGGAGCCAAAAATATCCTTTATCTTTACGATGCACCAACCGTTTTGGGGATCGATCGCCATGATCTGGACGCTGTATGGCTCGTTCTGGTATGCCTCGGAGCCGTAGACAAACGCTTCCCAGCACATACTCCAGAAGGCGGTCGACCGGGCTTCCTCGTCCTTGTACTTATATTCTCCGTTATAGTCCATGAAGGATGTATCCGGAGACTGACAGGTGACCTGCGAAAGCTCCAGGTCCTGGATCAGACAGTATATGTACTCCCATAAAAGCCGGCGGTTTACATCGGAATGGATCATTCCGGGGTTTCGCTCCTCCGCGACCTTTTCTACAGAAGTCATGAGGTTTAAATAAATATCCGTGGTATCTCCCAGGATCCGCTCCTGCAGATCCACTTCACAATCTTCCTGGGTGTCATAGAACACAGGGTATCCCACATCTGAAATATATACGGCATACCGATGCGCCAAAAAGGCTTCTACCTTCACCGCCGTATCCTGGGTAATGGACACCGCCTTTGTGATCAGCATATCCGCAGGTAAGGTAGTTTGCTCGTTGGTCAGCAGAGAAACACCATAGCCGCTGCCGAAGGCGGAAAGCGCTTCTGCCGCACTGCTTCTGTAAGATAAAGAATAGGCATGAAAGTTCTCTTTTTGCCACAAATTCTGTGCGATCGGCAGCTGACTGCCGCTGCCGGGACCCCGCATCCAAAGAAATGCGAAGGTTCCTGTCAAAATCAGTGCCAACGCCGCGCAGGCTGCGCACAGCTTGATCCAGCCAGAACGGCGGTGGCTGCGGGCTGCATCCGCGTCCGCGATCAGCGCGTCATCGATCAAACCAATGGCATCTTGCAAAAGCTCATTCTTCACAGAACACACCTTCCTTTCTCAAATGTTCGGACAACTTCTTTCGGACCCGCAGTAAGGTCATTTTTACTTTGCTCGGATTGTGATCAAAACGCTGGCAAAGTTGTTCGATAGAATCGCAATACCAATACCGGCGAATAAAGATCCGGCGTTGCTGTACCCGCAGACTCCAAAGAAAATCGTCGAGGATCCGGGCCAGTTCCCGTGCCTGAAGGGTACTTTGAAAATCCTGCCCGTGAGGTACACAGTCCATCAGTTCATCCAGGGATAAAACCGCCTGTCCGCCACCACGCTTTTGGGCCGTCCGATTGCGCAACCGGTCAATGGCGATCCGGCGTGTGATCTTTCCCAGAAAGGCCGAAAAAATGGCAGGGCGATTGGGTGGTATCGCATTCTACACCGCCAGATATGTATCATTTTCACATTCCTGGGCATCTTCCGTGTTTTCCAAAATCGCGTAGGCAATGCTTCGGCAATAGTTTCCGTATTTCCTGTTCGTTGCGTCGATAGCGCGTTCATCACGCTGCCAATACAGCATAATGATCTGTTGGTCTTCCATCCGAACACCCCCTTCACCTATTCAGTCGTAATTCAGCAAGACTTGGTCACATATCCTTTTATATCATTATAAAATTTTTTCTATAT
>JAGBEM010000109.1 GCA_017936985.1 Oscillospiraceae bacterium | reverse complement strand
TTATGAAGGATTACAGCCACGCCCTTCCCAGCGGCGTTCCCCTATGGGCATTCGCCATTTTCCAGACCGTATTCTGTGCCACCTCTGCTACCATTGTATCCGGTTCCATGGCAGAGCGCACCAAGTTCAGTGCTTACTGCATCTATTCTGCTGCCATCTCCCTGTTTATCTATCCCATCTCCGGTCACTGGATCTGGGGCGGCGGCTGGCTGAGTCAGCTGGGCTTCCATGATTTTGCCGGTTCCACTGCAGTCCATATGGTTGGCGGCGTGTGTGCCTGTATTGGTGCCTGGATGCTCGGTCCCCGTATCGGCAAGTATGACAAGGGTGGTAAGCCCCGTGCTATCCTGGGCCACAACATTACCTTCGCTGCTCTGGGGGTATTCATCCTGTGGTTCTGCTGGTTTGGTTTCAATGGTGCTTCCACCGTGGCTATGGATTCCGATGAAGCGGTTACCAGCGCCGGTCTGATCTTCTTTAACACAAATCTGGCCGCTGCCGTGGCCTGCTGCGTAACGCTTATTTTTACATGGTGCCGTTACGGCAAGCCTGATGTGTCCATGACCTACAATGCTGCATTAGCAGGCCTGGTTGGCATTACCGCTGGCTGTGATGCCGTTTCCCCTCTGGGTGCTGCCATTATGGGTGCCATCTTTGGCATTGTGATTGTTCTTGCTGTTGAGTTCTTCGACAAGGTAGCCAAGATTGACGACCCTGTTGGCGCTGTTTCTGTCCACGGTGTCTGCGGGGCTTTGGGTACCATCCTTACCGGCTTCTTTGCCACCGGTGTTTCCACTGAGAAGGGTGTCTTCTACGGCGGCGGATTCCACTTCCTGGGTGTTCAGGCTTTGGGTGTTGTGAGTGTGGCTGCTTATGTAGCTGTCATAATCACTATCGTATTCACCGTCCTGAAGAAGAGCATCGGCCTCCGGGTCAGTGCTGAGGAAGAAATCACCGGTCTGGATGTGACTGAGCATGGTCTGCTGACCGCTTATGCAGGATTTGCAATGCTTCCGGACACAACCACTGCGCTGGATGCTGAATATGAGGTCTTGGGTGATGTGCCTGTATCCGATGCAGTTCCTGTTCGCAAGGTAACCATTCACGACGGAGTGGAACCAAAGTTCACCAAGATCGAAATCATCTGCAAGGAATCCCGTCTGGAGAATCTCAAAAATGCCATGATCGGCATTGGCATCACCGGTATGACCGTTTCCCATGTTCTCGGCTGCGGCATCCAGAAGGGCAAGCCGGAATACTACCGTGGCGTTCCTGTGGAACCCACCTTGCTTCCTAAGGTACAGGTGGATATTGTGGTCAGTAAGGTACCTGTCCGCGCTGTCATTGAGACCGCTAAGAAGGTCCTTTACACCGGACATATCGGTGACGGCAAGATCTTCGTTTATGACGTAGAAAATGTTGTGAAGGTCCGCACCGGTGAGGAAGGATACGATGCCCTGCAGGACGTCGAATAAGAAATAACGACCTACGGGAGAGCCGCTATGCGGTTCTCCCATGGGTTGGTTTAAGGAGGAATCAACTATGTGTTCCATTATTGGTTATTGTGGAAAACCTATGGACATGACTGCGTTTCACAGGGGATTTGCACAAACCAAATCCCGTGGCCCTGATGATACCCGCATTCTGGAGGTAGGGCAGGGCTTTTTAGGGTTTCATCGGCTGGCAATCATGGGTCTGCACCCGGAGGGGATGCAGCCCTTTACTCTGAACGGAAGCGCCGTTGTGTGCAACGGTGAAATCTACGGTTTTGAGCAGTTTAGGATGGAATTGTCACCGGAATACACATTCAAAAGCGATTCCGACTGCGAGATCCTGTTACCGCTGTACGAAAAATACGGCTGCCAAATGTTTTCCATGCTGGATGCGGAATTTGCCTGCATCCTCTATGACGCAAAGGAGGATACCTTCATCGCAGCAAGAGACCCTATTGGTATCCGCCCCCTCTATTACGGGTATGATCCAAATGGAACGATCCTATTTGCAAGTGAACCGAAAAATCTGGTTGGTCTGGTCTGTGAGGTCAATCCCTTCCCACCCGGGCATTACTACAAAGACGGCGTTTTTTACAGTTACTGCGACGTTGCGCAGGCAAAGCAGTACCATGACCACAATCTGGAAACAGTCTGCAAAAATATCCGGGAAAAGCTGGTTGCTGGCGTACAGAAACGGCTGGTTGCAGATGCCAAGGTTGGTTTTCTCCTTTCCGGTGGACTGGATTCTTCCCTTGTTTGTGCCATTGCGGCACGGGAAAGCAGCAAGCCCATTCAAACCTTCGCCATTGGTATGCGTGAGGATGCCATCGATCTGAAATATGCCAGACAGGTCGCGGACTTCATCGGCAGCGACCATACCGAGGTCGTCATCTCCAGAGAAAAGGTGCTGGATGCGCTGGAACCTGTGGTCGAGCTGTTGGGTACATTCGATATCACGACGATCCGGGCCAGCATCGGCATGTATCTGGTATGCAAGTACATTCACGAAAACACGGATATCCGCGTTCTGCTTACCGGTGAGATTTCTGACGAGCTGTTCGGATATAAATATACGGATTTTGCCCCCTCTGCGGATGCTTTCCAGAAAGAAGCGCAGAAGCGGATCCAGGAACTTCATATGTACGATGTTCTCCGGGCTGACCGCTGCATCAGCGTCAACTCTCTGGAAGCCAGAGTTCCCTTTGGCGACCTGGACTTCGTGAAATACGTTATGGCCATCGATCCGGAAATGAAGCTGAATAAGTATGGTAAGGGCAAGTACCTGCTGCGCCATGCTTTTGAAGGTCTTGGCTATCTGCCTGATAAGATCCTCTGGCGGGAAAAAGCAGCGTTCTCCGATGCGGTGGGACATTCTATGGTGGACTACCTGAAGGCCTTTGCGGAAAAACACTTCACCGATGCGGAATTTGAAGCCGAAATCCTGGAATATGATCATGCCCGCCCGTTTACCAAAGAGTCCCTGCTCTACCGGGAGCTGTTTGAAAAATATTATCCAAATCAGAGCCAAATGATTGTCGATTTCTGGATGCCCAACAAGGATTGGGACGGCTGCAATGTAAACGATCCATCTGCCCGTGTTCTTTCCAACTACGGCGCAAGCGGTAAATAAGCGGGCAGCCCCGCAGCCAATTCGCACGATACCTGGCAGTTTTCGTCACGCATCCTGATTGTGCCCGGTATCGTTACCAAATCAATCATACTG
>JAGBEM010000108.1 GCA_017936985.1 Oscillospiraceae bacterium | reverse complement strand
GGGGGCGGATAGACAGCACATGGCAAGCACCCTCGCCCAGCACCGCATCGATGCCGGCGCGGAAGTCTTCCAGAATTTCAAAGGGGACGAAGGCCTGCACCGTACCGGCAAAGCCGCCGCCGTGGACCTGGTAGCCGCCCTTGCCCAAAAGATACTTTTCGCACAGACACAGCGCAACCGCCACATCCTGGTGAGCCTTGTAGCCGGCAGGGATCACGTTCTGCAGGTACATCCAGGAGGAGCGGCCGCTTTCCTTGATCAGCCGCAGGAACTCATTAAAATCGCCGCTGCGCAGAGCCGCCACCTGCCTGATGACACGATTGTTATCGTCATAGAAGTGGACAGCGCGGAGCACCGCACGGTCACCGCACTTCTCCCGCAATGTAGGAATCGCAGCAAAGAACTCTGCCTCGTCAATTTGGGTCAGCACTTCCTTGTCAAAGTGGGCACAAACAGCTTTGATCTCACCGGGAATAGCTGCGTATTCGTCAGTCAGATCTGCATGGTCTGCACCGGAGTCGATGATGCACAGGGCATGTCCGCAGGCAGAGAAGTCAAAATTGACAGGCTTAATAACGGGATGATCCTTATCGAAGAAATCGATAGTCACCAAATTGCCGACAGCAGAAGCGGTCTGGTCCATCAGGCCGCAGGGTTTACCAAAAAACACATTCTCCGCATACTGACCAATCTGGGCAATCTCTGCTTGAGAGACCTTGGCATCAAAGAACAGATGATTGATGATGGTGCCGATCAACACCTCATAAGCAGCGGAAGAGCTAAGGCCGCTGCCGGGAAGAACGGTGGATTCGCAGTAAGCATCGAAGCCCTTTACCTCGCAGCCAAGCTGTGTAAAGCGGGCAGCTACACCGCGGATCAGTGCTGGGGTGGAATTGATCTCGTCTTCCTTAGGGGTCAGTTCCTTCACATTGATCTCGCAACGGGGGTAACCCTTGGAGAGAATACGGATCATATCGGTGCCGTTTTCACGGACAGCCGCCACTGTATCCAAATTGACAGCAGCCGCCAACACACGGCCACGCTGATGGTCGGTGTGGTTACCGCCGATCTCCGTGCGGCCCGGTGCGGAAAAATACCGCTCCGGCGCTGTACCAAAGGCAGCTGCAAAGCCATTGTCCAGCGCAGTCTTCTTCTGCGCATCCAAATAAAGTACAGGTATGGGCATTTCACATCCTCCTTGAAAAATAAAACTAAAAAAGAACCGCCTGTGGGGGCAGGCGGTTCTGTAACGGTACAGGTTATTGCAGTTTCTGCCATCCTGCATAGAGTGTCATATCTGATTGAATGGTATCCGTGGTATCATTCCAAGGCTCAAAGCAGGCATAATCTTTATACCAGCCGGTAAAGGTATAGCCTTCTCGGGAAGGAGGATCCGGAAGCTGCAGCAGTTCCCCGTACATTTGCTGTTGGGATGCAACATCACTGCCCCCAAGGGAGTCAAACGACACGGTGAGTCCAGGATCCCGCAGATCCATAGCCACAAGAACAATGATCAGTAAAACACAGGCAATAATGACGATATTGAGTGCTTTAACCGAAACATTGACACCCTTGTAAAGGCCCTTCAGCTTTCGGGACTCTTCGTTTTCCGAATTGGAAGTTTGCCGGATCTCGTCCATTACTTCTTAACCAGGTACTTACGCATATCCAAAGAGCAAGCGCAGAGGATAATAGCGCCCTTGATGATGTACAGGCTGGAGGAATCAACGCCCAGCATAGTCAGCGCAACGAAGATCAGACGCAAAACCACGACACCCAGGATGATGCCGCTGATCTTACCGGTACCACCGACGAAAGAAACGCCGCCGATGACGCAGGCCGCAATGGCGTCGCACTCTGCGTTCAGACCGGTACCTGCAGCAACGGAGCCGCTGCGTGCGCCTTCAATGAAACCGGTGTAGCCGTACATGGCGCCTGCCAGGGTGTGAACCAGAACGGTGGTCCAGAATACGTTAACACCGGAAACTTTTGCAGCTTCTGCATTGGAACCGACAGCAAACATATTCTTACCGAAGGTGGTCTTATTCCAGATGAACCACATCAGCGCAACCAGGATGATTGCATAAGCCACATATCTGGGAACGGCCACATTGCCCAAACGGAACATTTCGCCGTTGACAAACATCTTGTATTTATCGCTCAGACCGGAAATGGGCTGACCGTTGTTGCCGTTCAGAGCAAAGAACCACAGGATGATACCGTAGGTGATCAGCTGGGTGGACAGGGTGACGATGAAGGGATGCAGGCTGAACTTTGCAACAAAGAAGCCGTTGACCAGGCCGATGACAGCGCCAACTGCCATGACAGTTACCAGGGTCACAGCGATCCACCAGCCATTGACAGCAGGCAGGTTCTGGAACATTTTGTTGACAAAATCGCTCTTCTGCAGGAACACACCGGCGATTGCTGCGGTCAAACCGGAGATACGGCCTGCGGACAGGTCGGTACCGGTCAGAACGATACAGCCGGCAATACCCAAAGCCATGGGCAGGTATGCAGCAACCTGGATAATCAGGTTTGCAAAGGAGCCCAGGGTCATAAAGTTAGGCTTCTGAATTGCGGTGTAGATGACGAAGATGATCATCAGGATGTACAGCGCATTATTCAGGATCTGGTCAGTTACGTAACGGCGCTTATCCTTTTTGTCCATCTGGCGATATTCAGCAGCAGTGCGCTGCAGAGTGGCAATAGGATTATTCATACTGTTTCTCCTCCTTATACATACTTGGCAGCCAGGGTCATGATTGCTTCCTGGGTAGTGTTACGGGCATCGACCTCGCCGGCAACACGGCCGCCGGACATAACCACGATGCGGTCACAAACACCCAGAAGCTCGGGCATTTCAGAGGAGACCATAATAACGGTCTTACCCTTATTTGCCAGATCCAGGATCAGCTGATAGATTTCATACTTGGCACCAACGTCGATACCACGGGTAGGCTCGTCCAGAAGCAGAACATCGGGATCGGTCAGCAGCCAGCGGCCGATAATAACCTTCTGCTGGTTACCGCCAGACAGACTACGGATCTTGGTCTCCTGAGTAGGAGTCTTGGTACGCATAGCATCAATATAGTACTGGGTATCTTCACGCTGGGACTTGTCGCTGAGCCAAAGGCCGAAACGCAAATGACGCTTAAGGCTGGAGATAACCGTATTTTCACGGATGCTCAGAACACCAAAAATACCGGTAGCACGGCGTTCTTCGGTCAACAGAGCAAAGCCGTTCTTGATGGACTCATTTGCGTTGCGGTTCGGGCAAGGTTTGCCATCCAGCGTGATCTTGCCACTCTTTCGGGTGCGAATGCCGAAGATGCTTTCCAGAGTCTCGGTACGGCCGGAGCTGTCCAGACCTGCCAGACCCAGGATCTCACCCTTACGGGCATGGAAGGAAACATCCTTCAGCTGGTTGTACATGCCGGTGATGTTCTCCACTTCCAGATAGACTTCACCGGGAGTATTGGTCTTGGGGGGGAACTGATTGGTCAGCTCACGACCAACCATCAAGCGGATAATATCCGCCATTTCCAAATCCTCGGAACGCTCGGTTGCGACCCACTGGCCGTCACGCATGACAGTAATGTAGTCGGAGATGCGCTTGATCTCAGCCATCTTGTGGGAGATATAAATGATGCCAACACCACGGTCACGGAGCATATTGATAATCTGGAACAGGTGCTCGACTTCCTCTTCGGTCAAAGAAGAGGTAGGTTCGTCAAAGACGATAACCTTGGAATTGTAAGAAACTGCCTTGGCAATTTCCACCATCTGGCGCTGAGAAACGGGCATAGTGCTCATAATACGATGGGGATCCACGTTGATGCCCAGCTCTTCAAAGACAGCCATCGTGTCTTTGTACATTTTCTTTTCGTTGACTGCGATACCTGCCACCTTGGGGTAGCGGCCCAGCCAAATGTTGTCCATAACGCTGCGCTTCAGAGCCTGGTTCAGTTCCTGATGGACCATAGCAACACCATTGTCCAAAGCTTCCTTACTGCTCTTGAAGTCGACTTCCTTGCCATCCAGGAAAATCTGACCGCCGTCTTTGGCGTAGATACCAAACAGGCACTTCATCAGCGTGGACTTGCCGGCACCGTTTTCACCCATGAGGGCATGGACAGTTCCTCTCTTCAGTTCGAAGTTGACACCGTCCAGAGCTTTGACACCGGGGAAAGTTTTGGTAATACCAGTCATTTTCAGCAGAAGATTCTGCTCCATACTTGCTTTTCCTCCCTTGCTTAATGATTGAAACAGTATGCTGAAACAGGCGACAGAGAACGGCAAACAACGCTGCCATATCTACCGTAGCGGCATTTGCCGCTCTCTGCCGAAGCATCCTGCCGGAAGATTATGACAGGCAGCTGCCGCCGAAGCGGCAGCTGCCTAAACTTGCTTGGATATGTAATTATTCGCCGGTGTAGGGTGCGTATGCAACGAACAGCTTGGAAGCGCAGTCGCCAGCGATGGTGAAGCGAGCATCGGACAGGCCGCCCAGAGCTTCAGCGGGAGCCTTGCCCTCAGCAACAGCAGCAGCGGTCTGAGAGATAGCAGCAGCCATGCCGTCAGCATCCTGCTTAACGGTACCGGTCATAGCGCCGTCAGCGATCAGAGCCTTAGCGTTGTCAGTTGCGTCAACGCCAAAGACGGGAACAACATGTGCGCCAGCGACATTGTAGCCCTTCTCCTGCAGAGAAGCGATAACGCCTTCAGCCATACCGTCGTTGTTGCAGATAACCAGCTCGATCATGTTGCCGGCATCCTCGTTGAAGGAAACGAAGTTGGTGTCCATGTAGTCCTTGGCTGCAGCTGCGGACCATGCGCCACCCAGGTCAACCTGGTAGCAGTCGGGGTTAGCAGCGTCGAAGTAAGCCAGAGCGGACTTGCCAGCAGCGGTCAGAACAGCATTTGCGTCCTCAACGCCGTACTGGGTACGGTAGATAGCCTCGATGTTGGCCTCGTCGCCCTTCATCATTGCGTAGGAGATGGTGCCGTCGCCGTTCAGGTCAACAGCGTCGTAGTTAGCAACCAGGTAGTCACCGATCATCTTGCCCTGCATGTGGCCAGCCTCGGGAGCGTCGGTACCGATGAAGCAAGCGTTAGCTGCGTCAGCCAGAACAGCAACGTCGGAGCCGTCGGTGCCGATAGCACGGTTGAAGAAGATGACGGGGATGTCGCCAGCAGCCGCCAGGATTTCCTTAGCAGCGTCGGGAGAACCGGAAGTAACAACGTTGACGATCAGCAGGTTGGAGCCGCCAGCGATAGCGGTCTTGACCTGGTCCAGCTGCTTAGCCTGATCGTTAGCTGCAAACTGGTTGTCATACTTGATGCCCAGCTTGTCCAGCTCTGCATTCAGAGCAGTACGAACGGAGCTCAGGTAAACGTCAGACTCGTCATACCAGAACACAGTAACCTGGGGACCCTTGGCTTCATCGGCTTTCTTGGTGCTGCCGCAGGCAACCATGGAGAAAACCATGATGAGTGTCAGGGCCAGTGCAAGAATTTTTTTCATGGGGTAGTTCCTCCTCAAAAATTTTATAGGCAGTTTTACTGCCGATATCCATAATTAGTGTAGCATTTTTTTCCAAAAAAGTAAAGAGTTTTTGTTGCTTTTGCGTGATGTATATTTATTTGGATATATTCAATGTTTGATTTTTGAAGTGACCACTATTATCTTCTTTGACTATTTCAACAATCTGATTTTGTGAAACATGTTTCAAACTTATAAACATATGACTTTCTTGATTTTGTAAACATATTTCTTTGCAAGTACCTAGTTACTGGAAGGTATTTTTTGGAAATTGCATATACTTTAATCCCTCTTAATTTATGAATATATTTGTTTCCATTACCAGCTTACTGGCAACGTTCCTGCGTTCCTCGCTATACGGTGCAGTTAGTCGTATGCTGATTCTGCTTTTGTCAATCTCAAACCGCAGGCCGCCTTACTCGTCATCATCAGTCTGCTGGCACAGTTCCGGGAATTGGGCTGCATAGGCCAGCAGCCGCTTTTTTGCTTGGTATCGTGGGTGGAGACCTCTGCGATGGGGTCTTTGGCATTGTAATATACCTCGGTGACTTTCTGCTTCTTGGTAAGTCCTGTTCTCATAAAAATCCTCATAAATTGTAGATTTTTTCTCAGCTCTTGTAAATTATCGCCCTCTGTCATAACTTCTGCGCTGATGCTTGGTAGCATCAGCTTCTTTGGCTTGTTGGATGAGTTCATCTGTCTTCGCAGGTCCCAGGAATTTGCGGAGAATACCATAATCCTTTAGATCGGATCGTAACTGCTGATTTTCTTCTTTTGCTCGGTCGGCAAAATCTTTAGCACCCCAATAGCTATCCTAAAAAGGAGGATTAAGGGCGAGAACAGAAGAAAGGAGCATAAATGTCAGTAACTAAGGATAAGAAAACCGGCAAGTGGATGTCCCAGCTTCGAGTCAAGGACTGGAAAGGCGAGGAACATCATAAAAAGAAAAGAGGTTTCAATACTAAGAAAGAAGCATTGGAATGGGAAAAGGAATTTCTGAATCAAGCCACCGGCAGCTTGGGTATGACCTTCAAAGACTTCATTGAACTGTATATGAAGGACATGGAAAAACGGCTGAAGCCGGGAACGGTAGCCAACAAGAAGTTTTTGATTGATCAGAAGATCACACCGTTTTTCGGTAAGATCCCGCTGAACGATATTAAGCCCACCGACATTCGGAAGTGGCAGAATGAACTGACCAGCTACCGGGACGAGAAAGGAAATCCCT
>JAGBEM010000006.1 GCA_017936985.1 Oscillospiraceae bacterium | reverse complement strand
GTGTGGGCAGTGGATTGCGGATCTCCTATGTATCTCAGGATACTTCCGCTCTGCGGGGAAAGCTGACGGACTTTGCAAAAAAACGCATGATTGACGAAAGCCTGCTGCTTGCCATGCTGGCCAAGCTGGATGTGCCCAAGGTGCAGATGGAGAAAGATATGTCCTCCTTAAGCGCAGGCCAGAAGAAAAAGGTACTGCTGGCGGCATCTGTTTGCGAGCCTGCCCATCTGCACATCTGGGACGAGCCCATGAACTATATCGATGTGATCTCCCGGATGCAGATCGAGGAATTGCTGCTGAAATACCAGCCCACAATCCTCTTTGTGGAGCATGATAAAATGTTCTGTGATAATGTAGCCACAAAGGCGGTGAAGCTTTGATGAAACCAGGGCTGCCAACGGCAGCCCTAATCGTTACTTTGATATAAGTTCTTGTTAAAATGGTTGAAAACCATTTTATAGCGCCAACGCCGTCAGGCGGTGTCTTCTTAATATAACGAAACCGTTTTATTAAGAATCAGTATGAGATGAACATCTGTGTCCAATAATTGCCGCCGGAAACATAACCGACACCAATGTGAGTGTAATTAGCGTTCAGAATGTTTGCCCGGTGACCGGACGAGTTCATCCAGCCGTTCACAACGGCTTGCGGTGTTGCGTAGCCCTTGGCGATGTTCTCGCCGGCGCTCCGGTAGGAAATGCCGAAGTTTTTTATCATCTGGAAAGGTGTACCGTAGACAGGACTGGTGTGGGAGAAATACTTGTCATCCTTCATATCCTGGGATTTGTACCGTGCCACCCGGGCCAGTTCCCAGTCGTAAGTAAGGACTTTCAAGCCGTTTTCCGCACGGATTTCGTTGACCAGGCGGATGACTTCCTGCTCATAGGATGTGACTGTGGAATCTATGGTGGGAATGTTGATGACCTGGCCGGGGTAGATCAGGTCGTAGTTTATGATTTGGGGATTGGCAGTTTTGATCTCACTGAGGCCAACCTGGTATTTGGTGGCGATTTTCCACATACTCTCGCCGGAGACCACGGTATGGGTCGTGGCGGCGGAAACATGGGTCACGAGAACCTGAACAATCAGCAAGGCGGAGAGTGCCATGCGAAGCAGTTTTTTCATTTGGATACCTCCAATTTTGAATAAAGAAGCGACCCCGCTTACGCGGGATCGCTGAAGTTGCAATTAGCAGCAGAAACCGCACAGCTGGCTGAGAATCTGCCAGATGGAGCCGCAATCATTGCCGCAGGTGTTGTTGCAAGAGAAGAAGAACATCTTGCCGACCTCCTTTTCAGTATTTGTCTCGCGAAGACAAAAGGATTGTATTTGTAACTATTTATCAAGCTGTAAATATTGGAAGAGAAAACAGAAGTACAGTGTTGCGAACAATTGTTTGGCATGTTATTATAGGGTCTATCTGATAACTGGAAATATGACCAACAGTGAGAGATTTTTCTGATGTGCAAGCCATTTTTGTCACAGGGATACTTGCTGTGTTTCAAGGAAAAATGTACCGCACAGCGGGAAAAGCCCCGCTGCTTGGTCATGTTGACGGTTTTCAGCTAGACCATAATAAAAAGGGGGCAGATGATCATGGAGAAAGAGATGCATAGAAAAGTTTACAACAAGTTGGTAAGAGACCGCATTCCTGAAATCGTAAAAGTTTCCGGCAGAACCTGCGAATGCGAGACCCTTTCTGATGAGGCTTATATCCGCAAGCTGGATGAAAAACTGAATGAGGAACTGGCGGAATATCAGCAGGATAAATCCATGGAGGAACTGGCGGATCTGCTGGAGGTTATGGAGGCGGTCGTAAGGGCCAGAGGGCACACCTGGGATGATTTGATCCGTATCCGGACAGAAAAGCGGACAAAACGCGGTGGATTTGAGAAGAAAATTTTACTAAAGGAAATTGTGGGAGAGTAGAGAAATATGATTCAGGAAATTGTGCATGATCCTATTTTGCTGGTGCGAAAATCTGTCGCGGCCACGGAGGATGATCTTCCGGCAGCCCGGGATCTGCTTGATACGCTGTCCTCGCACAGGGACAATTGCGTTGGTATGGCGGCAAATATGATCGGCGTGTACAAGCGGATCATCGTGTTTGACAATGAGGGCACGGATATGGTCATGCTGAACCCCGAGATCATCCGGCAGTCCGGGGCGTATGAAACGGAAGAGGGCTGCCTGTCGCTGCTTGGCGGCCCCAGGAAGACAACGCGGTATCAGAAGATCAAGGTGCGGTATCAGACTATGGATCTTCAGACCAGGCTGAAAACCTTTGACGGCTGGACGGCACAGATCATTCAGCATGAGATCGACCACTGCAATGGCGTATTGATTTGAGACGCAGCAATAACGGCACAGGGTTTCCGGATCCTGTGCCGTCGCAGCTGCTTGGTTATCTGATGAAATTGGTGAACTGGTGGGGTTCTCTTTTGGGCAGACCGTACTGTGCTTTGCCCAGGGCAATGGACTTCATGAGAAAGCTCATGTTCCTGGCCAGTGTACGCATGGTCTGCAGGCCCTCCGCATCTTCCGCTGCCTGACCGGGGCTGCCTCCATGGACGCTGTTCCAGTATTGGCTGGAGGCGATGGGCATACCGCTGATGGTGAAGTACTTATTCAGTTCGTCGAAGGTGGAGGAGCAGCCGCCTCGCCGGGCGACAGCAACGCTGGCACCGACCTTCAGTGTTTTATCGAAATGGGTGCTGTAGAACAGGCGGTCGAGGGCAGCAATGAGTGTTGCGTTGGCAGAAGCGTAGTAAACAGG
>JAGBEM010000107.1 GCA_017936985.1 Oscillospiraceae bacterium | reverse complement strand
CGGCTCATTGCCAGCATCTGCTGTTCACCGCCGGAAAGTGTTCCGGCGATCTGATGTCGCCGCTCCTTCAATCTGGGGAACAGGTCGAAGACCATGTCCAGATCCTCTTTGGATACACTCTTTTGCGTATACGCGCCCATATCCAGATTTTCCTGAACAGACATCTGCAGAAAGATCCGCCGTCCCTCCGGAACATGGGCAAGACCGTGCCTCAAAAGCTTATAGGCATCCATATGGGTAATATCCTGACCCATAAACTGGATAGAACCGCTTCTGGGGTGCATCAGGCCGGAAACCGTTTTCAAAATCGTACTTTTACCGGCACCATTTGCGCCGATCAGCGCAACGATCTCTCCTTCATGGACCTCAAAGGAAACGCCCTTGATAGCATGAATAGCGCCATAGTACACATGAATATCATCAATTTTCAGCATACCTTACGCCTCCTTCTTGCCCAGATAGGCCTCGATGACTGCAGGATCTGCCTTGATCTGATCCGGCGTACCCTTGGCAATGATCCGGCCGTAATTGACCACCGCGATGGCCTCGCAAACATTCATGACCAAATTCATATCGTGCTCGATCAGGAAGATGGCAATATGGAAGGTATCCCGGATCCGGCGGATCTGATGGGTCAGCTCCGCTGTCTCACTGGGGTTCATGCCGGCAGCCGGCTCATCCAGCAGCAAGATGGCAGGATTCGTAGCCAACGCCCGAACGATCTCCAACTTGCGCTGAACGCCGTAAGGAAGGCTTCCAGCCTTCACATGGGCCACATCTGCAAGTCCCATAAAGTCCAGCAGCTCCATCGCCTTTTTATCTGCGGCTTTCTCCGCCTTGAAATAGGGTGGCAGCCGCAGCAAGGAGGAAATAAAGGAGCACTTAATGTCCTTGTGCATACCCACCTTCACATTGTCGATAGCTGTCATATCTGAAAACAGGCGGATGTTCTGGAAGGTTCTGGCAATGCCCATTCGATTGACCTTTGCAGTAGTCATGCCCTTCGTATCGATTCCTTTGAGCAGGATCGACCCACGGGTCGGCTGATACACGCTGGTCAGCAGATTAAAGATCGTTGTCTTACCTGCACCGTTGGGGCCGATCAGTCCGGAGATCTCAGTAGGTCCGATGGTGATGTTAAAGCTGTCAACGGCGGTCAGACCGCCAAAATCGATGCCCAGATTGCGTACATCCAGCACCGGCTGCTTTCCGGCATCCTGTTCCCGGAACAGGTTATAGGTGGGCACCTGAACCATCTTCTTGGAATATTCATGCATGGTCAGTTCCCTCCTTCTTTCGGAAAATTTGTGATATCTTCTCCTTCATCTTGGCAGATACCACCTGCAGCGCACCCTTGACCTTAGGCGACCAGGTGCACAGCATGACCAGGATAAGCACCACCGCGTAAAGGATCATGCGGTAATCCTCCAGTTCGCGCATGGCTTCCGGTAAAATGTACAGTACCGTAGCAGAGATCACAGAGCCCAGGATATTTCCCATACCACCGAGCACCACAAACACCAGGATGTTGATAGAAGTGTTGAAATTAAACTTGGATGCGGTCACAGAGGAGTAATTCAAGCCGAACAGCGCACCTGCCATACCCGCAAGGAAAGCAGACACCACAAAGGCTTTCATCCGAAACGCCGTTACATTAATACCAACAGATTCCGCAGCGATCCGGTTGTCCCGAACCGCTTTAATGGCCCGCCCTTCCTTGGAGTGAATCAGATTCTGGACCACAAACAGGGTAAACAGTACCAAGACAATGCCCATACCGAAGGTAGCCAGTTTCTGCACACCGGTCGCACCCTTAGGTCCAGCAATGAAATAGACGCCGCCTTCCAAAAGCTCCATCTTTTCTGTGGAGAGCGCCATATGGAAACCGGCAGAATCCGTACCCACATAGAGGTTGCCGATGATATTTTTCAATATCTCACCAAAGGCCAGCGTCACGATGGCCAGATAGTCACCCCGTAGACGCAGAACCGGAATGCCGATCAGAAAACCCAAGGCACCGGCAAACACACCGCCGCCCAGCATGGCCAGCAGCAGCCGCAGAACATCGCTTTCCACCTTGCCCTTCAGGAGTGCTGCGATCACAATACCGGAAAACGCACCGATGCCCATAAAACCGGCATGGCCCAAACTCAACTCACCGCAAACACCGACCAATAGGTTCAGCGACACCGCAAGAGAAATGTAAACGCAGATCGGCACAAGATAGCCGGATACCGTACTGGTCAACATGCCGCCGGAGCGCATACTCTCCAATACGATGAATCCAATGATGACCACAATGTACGGCAGACCCACCGTGTGCAATTTTTTGTTTTGCAGTAAATTCTTCATAGCCACCACCTCACACCTTCTCCTGGACCTGCTTACCCAGCAAGCCAGCAGGCTTCACAAGCAGGATCACGATCAGCACAGAGAACACGATGGCATCGGAAAACTGCGTCGAAATATACGCCTTGGCGAAGGTTTCGATCACGCCGATCAGAATACCACCCAGCATAGCACCGGGAATAGATCCAATACCGCCAAAGACGGCAGCCGTAAACGCACGGATGCCGGGCATGGATCCCAATGTAGGCTGCAGTGTCGGAACCGTAGAGCACAGCAAAATGCCGGCAATTGCCGCCAATGCAGAGCCAATGGCAAAAGTCATGGAAATGGTATGGTTAACATTGATGCCCATCAGCTGCGCTGCATCCCGATCCTCGGAAACTGCGCGCATCGCCTTGCCAATCTTGCTTTTGCTGGTAAACAGTGTCAAACCAACCATCACCACCGCAGAAACCGCAATGGTGACCAGCATTTCACCTGTGATGATCAGCTTATCGTCAAAGAGGCTGATAGGATCCATCGTAACGATGCTGGTAAAGCTCTTGGAGCTGGATGTCCAGATCAGCTGCGCCGCATTCTGCAAGAAATAGCTGACACCAATGGCCGTGATCAGCACAGCCAGACTGGGCGTTCCGCGCAGAGGCTTATATGCCAGCCGCTCAATGGTAATACCTAGTATAGTACACACCGCCATAGAAGCAAGAATACTTACCCAAACCGGCAGTCCCAAATAATTGGTCACGCAAAACGATATGTATGCACCCACCATAATGACATCACCATGGGCAAAATTCAGCATTTTGGCAATGCCATAAACCATGGTGTAACCCAGTGCGATGATGGCATATACAGCACCAATGTTGATGCCGTTGATCAGATACTGTAGGATTTGCATAAACGAACCTCTCTTTCCCGACAGCCTATGAAGGCGTCAAATATCTCTTTGCCGCTTTCACAGAATGTCGAACGCTGGATTGCTGGGATGGGTCAAACCCATCCCAGCAATGTAAAAATCAGCTCATGGGAACATAAATACCGTTGGTGATCACCACAGCGGCAGGAGTCTTGGAGATCATACCCTCCTCATCCCAGGTCATGCCCTTACCAGTCAGGCCGTCAAAGGTCATGGAGTTAAACTGCTCGATCAGCTTTTCGCAGATCTGTGCTGCAGTCTCATCGCCCTGGATGCCGGCAGCAACACAGGCGTTGTAGACAGCGTAAACACAGTCATAAGCATCAGCAGCAAACTGGTTGGGCTCCTTACCCATCTTTTCGGTGTACTTGGAAACGAAGGACTTGGTCGCGTCATCGGTAGCATTTGCATCAAAGGGAGTCAGCAGTGCCATGCCCTCAGCCAGCTTGGTATCAAAGCCTTCCACCTTCAGGATACCGTCCATGCCGTCGCAGCCGACATACTGAGGCTTGTAACCGATCTTGTTGGCGTAGTCGAGAATACGGGAAGCTTCAGTGTAGTAGATCGGCAGGAAGATCAGATCCGCGCCGGCATCCTTACACTGGGTAACCTGTGTAGACAGCTCGCTCTTGGTATCCTTGGTAAAGGAAGTCTTGCAGACGATATTCAGGCTCAGTTCCGTAGCCTTATCCACAAAGCCTTCATACAGACCGGTGGAATAGTCATCAGAAGAGTCATAAATGATACCAATCTTGGCGTTTGCCCACTTATTCTTCAAAACCTCAGCAGCAGAAGCGCCCTGATTGGGGTCAGTAAAGCACATCTGATATGTAGAAACACCGGCCTTGGCAACTTCAATAGAAGAAGCAGAGGGAGTCAGCAGGAATATCTGATCATTGACAGTCTCGGGAGCAACTGCGTTACAAGCACCGGAAGTAACCGTACCGACAAAGACCTGCATACCCCAGTCCTTCAGGTTGTTGTAGCCGGAAACAGCCTTTTCTCCGTCAGCTTCATCATCCTGAGAGTTAAACTCGATCTTCAGACCGCCGTTCTTTTCTGCAGCCGCATTGATCTCTTCCACAGCGATCTCGATACCGGCTTTAACAGCCACGCCGTACTCTGCAGCATCACCGGTCAGAGGGCCGGTCATACCGATCTTCAAAATGCCCTTCTGGTTGCCACCGGTCTGTTGACAACCGGCAAACACAGAGACTGCCATCATCGCAGCCATAACGATCGCAAATACCTTTTTCATAACATTTTCTCCTTTTCTAAGAAAGCGTTGGTCTATATAAAAAAGCGATTGCCTTTGCAACCGCTTCTTCATATCAAAAGAATTTCGGTCACACTATATGAGCCTTGTAATTAGCAAACCACCCAGTAGAACGACAAAGGACACTGCCAAAATGGCAGTGTCCAGAATTCGGGCGATGTGCGCAGAGGAACACACTGCTGCTGCGCAGCAGGAATTATGAGCGTGCATAGAAGTGTAAGCATTCATACCGTGTTCCTCCTTGAAGATTTGAGCCTATTGTACACCCTGTGTGCACATTTGTCAACCTGTCGAGGTCACGAAGAATGACACTTCACGTGTTATTTTTCTGTGCATTTTGCACAATCAACCGAAAGCCAGATACTGACGGCAGCTTTCCAGGATACTGGAAATGATCGGCGTACAGACCGTTCTGCCATAGCCTCCGTCCTCTACAGTTACAATAAATGCCAGGGGTAGATCCGTATCCGTCACAAATCCCGTAAACATAGCGTTGGGCTTTTTGCTGCCGCCAACTTCTGCTGTACCGGATTTGGCGCAGACTGCAAGACCCGGAAAATCGTCGTCACCGTAGTAGTTTTCCACATTGTTACGCAAGTAAGCCTGCAAGGTTTTCGCTGTCTGGGTGGACATGATCCTGCCTGCAGAATAACTTTCGGCGCGGTAGGAATTTGTGATCCCGGATCGGATCTGGGAAACCAGATGAGGCTGCACCTCCACACCGTCGTTGGCGATTGCCCCCAGAAAAGTCATAAATCGGCAAGGATTGATCAGATCCTTATGCTGTCCTATGGCGCTCCATGCGACCAACACATCTGCCCGCCCCTGTACATCCAGGCTGCCGGCAGCGGTGGTGATCCCGTCAAAGTTGACACTGTCTATAATGTGGAACTGCTGGGCATACCGCTGCAGCACTTCCCCACCCAGTTGATCGGCGATCTGGGCAAAAGTACAGTTGCAGCTTTTGGCGAACGCCTCTTTCAGTGTCATTGCACCGTGGGTCTTTTCACAGGTCACCTTGTCCACACCGTAGCTTCTTGTACCGGTGCAGGTAAAGGTCTGCTGCTGAATATCCGGGATCGCCTCCAAAGCCGCCGCCAATGTGACGATCTTAAAGATCGATCCCGGCGTATAGGTGGACTGGGTAAACCGGTTCAGATATATGCCCTCGAAGCCTTCAGCATTGTCCCCGGAAATATCCGGAACATCATCCGGGTCATAGTTGGGCGTTGTCACCGCGCAGATCAGCTCACCTGTCTTGTAGTTATAAACTGCAACTGTTCCTGTGTGATCACCCATTGCTTCCAATGCGGCGATCTGCACACGGGCAGACAGCGTCGTGGTAACCGTGCCGCCTGTACCGCCATAGGCATATACGCCATTCAGAAGGTCAAACCCGGCGATCTGATCAGCATAATGCGCCAGTGCCGGAGCACTGATATTGCCTTGACGGTCACCCAGCCAGTGGATGGTAGAACTGCGAAGGGCTGCATTTTGTGCATAGGTCCTTCCGCCAGTCAGATCCAGCATCAGGATACCATCCCGGTCGGTGATGATGCCGCAGCCAATATTTCCTGCATTGTAGATATGGGGCGAACCGGGGAACAATATCCAGCTGTCACCGTGGATCAGATACTCCCCAAGGAAAAAGCTGACACCCAGCGCCAATACGAGGATCAGGATCAAAAGCACACGGGCTCTGCCCATAATTCTATTCATGGTCCTGCCTCCCCTCCTTGGACTGCCGTACCGCAAAGCTGGCATTCAGCCGGGTATCCGCACCCTTAATAAAGGCCAGCAATCCCCAGGCGCAGATCATACTGGAGCCGCCATTGGATACAAAGGGGAACGTCACACCAGTCAGTGGCAGTACATCCACCGTACCCAACACATTGAAGATCGTCTGCACGATCAAAATGCCAGCGGCCGTACACGCACCGATCGTGTAGAAGCTGCTGCGACCCATCGCAGCAGTACGGACAGCAAATAAGCCATACACCACGATGCAGCCCACCAGCATCACGCAGATCAACAGTCCCCATTCTTCCGCCAGTGTAGCAAATACCACGTCGGAATCCGCAGCAAACACATTTTTCATATAGCCGTTGCCAGCGCCAAGGCCCAGCAGACCACCGGAAACCAAACACATCAGCGCACGGGTTTGCTGATAGCCTGTTGTCAGCGGGTTTTCCCAAATATGCCGCCAGCTTGCAAACCGGCGCAGGGCATGGGGCGCGATCTTCAGCGCGATCACTCCGGCAAAACCCAAAGACGTGCAGGCCAACGCAATTGTGCCCACACTGCCGGAGCGCAGGTAGGCGATGAGCAAAAAAGCGACAAAGAAGATCAGTGCTGTGCCGAAATCATTCATAACCGCAAGGCAGGCGCAAATGACAAGGGTATATGCAATAAACAAAATCAGGTTGCGCTTGTTTACGATCCGGTCCATGGTGGACGCGCCGATAAAAACAAAGCACACTTTGCTAAGTTCTGAGGGCTGAATGGAAAGAGATCCGATGATCAGCCAGTTTTTCGCGCCGTGGTACTCCTTGCCAAAGACCAGGGTGATCAGCAGCAGCAAAACGCCTGCAGCAGCGGCAGCATAACGCATCTTCTTTGCCCGCTCCAGATCCCGCAGCGACCAGCCTACACCCAGAAATACCGCCAGGCCCAGCACCATGGCGATCAGCTGTTTGACCGTCTCTCCGGGCTTTACGGCTGCAATGGCAGCCATGCCCATGGTGCACAGGAAAAACGCAATTGTCTCCACTTCAAAGGAAGGCTTCCGGATACACAGATAGAAGATCAGCAGCAGCCACTGGCAGACCAGAATGCCGCCGAAACCAAGGACGATATCCACAGCATAGTCGCTTTTTGTCATCAAATAGCTCAGGCAGCACAGCGCCTGGAAGATCGTCAGCAGCAAGACATTGGCAATGCTGTGAACGGGATTTGCAGCCTTGGTCCGCAGCTGAGACAGCTTGATCTCCTGCTGCCGGGAAATGGGCTGCAGCTGCATATGCACGCCGCCAATGGTGATCACATCCTCCGGCTCTAAAGCGCAAATATCCACCTGTTTGCTGTTGACCAGAACACCGCTTTTAGAGCCGGCATCCGCAATGGTCCAGCTGCCGTCGTCATAACGGGTAAATACCGCGTGGGTCCGGGAAATGGTAGGCACATCAATGACCACATCGCTGCGCTTGCTGCGGCCGACCACATTTTCCCAATGGGTCAGGGGCAGTTTTTTGCCGTTGGTCAGGCACAGCCAGGCCCAGATCTCCGGTTCCCGGCGGAAAGTAAGCAAAGGCCTGGCCGCACGGATCAGCAGGATCAAAGCCAAAACAGGCATAAAATAGCGCAGTATCGCCTGGAACACTTGTATATGGGTGCTGTCCATCTGAGAAACTGCGCGGATCAGGCCGTCCATGCGGTCACCTCCTTTGTAAAAATCTAAGTTATCATGTCATTCCATGCAGCGAAGCAAGGAAATTTCCCGCTCATAGCCGGAAAGATCATTGGGCGTTTCCAGGATCATGGGCAAGTCGGAAAGAGCCGGATGCCGGATAATATTGGCGAAAGTCGTCAAACCCAGGTAGCCCTCGCCAATACAAGCGTGTCGATCCTTGTGGCTTCCGCAGGGATTCTTTGAGTCGTTCAGGTGCAGAGCCTTCAGCCGGTCAAGGCCAATGATCCGGTCAAATTCCCCAAGAACACCATCTAAGTCGTTTACAATATCATAGCCTGCATCCCAGACATGGCAGGTATCCAGGCACACGCCCACACGGTCACTGCCCAAGGCCTGGATAACATCCCGAAGCTCCTCGAATTTTCCGCCGATCTCGCTTCCCTTGCCTGCCATGGTTTCCAGCAGAACGGTTACCGGATACCCAGGCTCCAAAGCTTTTTTTAACGCATCCGCGATCTGGGAAATACCGGTTTCGACACCTTGTCCCACATGACACCCCGGGTGAAAATTGTAGTAATTGCCTGGAATTTCTGCCAGCCGACGTAAATCGTCACAAAGCACCGTGCAACTATGGTCCCGTAATGCCGAATCTGCGGTACATAAATTCATCGTATAGCTGCCATGGGCGACAAGTTTCCCGAAATTTCCCTCTTTTAATGCATCCACCGCTGCGGCACAATCTGCCACATCCAGAGGCTTGGCCTTGGCCCCTCTGGGGTTTCTTGTAAAGAATGCGAAGGTATTCGCGCCGATGGAACTGGCAGTCCGTACCATAGCCAGATTGCCGGCCGACGCAGATAAATGACAACCGATATAGCCCATTGCTTCGCCTCCTTTTTGTGATAGGATACCACAATCCCGATAAAAAAGCAAATTAACAATTTACTGCCGGAACGCAGTTGCAATAATCGCAGGCTGTGATATACTGGAAGCATAGAAAAAGGGGTGGTTATATGCCGAAATCCGACAATCAAAAGCTGAAGATCCTATATATTCTCGACTATTTGCAAAAAAACTCTCACGAGTGTAAACCCGTGAGAGCTGCTGAATTGATCGCCATGCTGGACCGGCAGCACAATATCCGCTGTGACCGCAAGACTGTATATTCTGATATTGCCGCGCTGATGGACTACGGTGTGGACATCATCACCAAGCCGGGCAAAAACGGCGGCTACTATATTGCCTCCCGGAACTTTGAGCTGCCGGAGCTGAAGCTGCTGATCGACGCAGTCCAGTCCAGCCGGTATCTGACGGAAAAGAAATCCCGGGAGCTGATCGAAAAACTGTGCAACCAGTGCAACGAGCATGATGCCAGTCTGATGAAGCGCAATGTGCTGGTTTCCGGACGGGTCAAGAGCATGAACGAGACTATTTACTATAATGTGGATACAATACAGGAAGCCATCTCCCAGAACAGGCAGATTCAGTTCCGCTACTTTGACTGGGGACTGGACGGCAAACGCCGTTTCCGGGAAAAAGACTACATTGCCAGCCCCTACGGATTGTGCCAGGACAATGAAAACTGCTACCTGCTGGGCCATTCCCCCCGGCACGGCATTACCTCCTACCGGGTGGACAGAATGTGCGACATCGTAGTAACAAATGAAAATCGCACCCCCTGCCCGGAACTGACCGGCAAGGCGCTGATCGATCATGCTAACAGTCTGTTTCAGATGTTCGCTGGTGACGCAGTGAATGTAAAGATGCGCTTTCACCGAGAACTGATCAATGTGGTCATTGACAGGTTTGGCCGGGATACCATGCTGATCCCGGACGGTGAGGAGCATTTTACCTTCAACGTACCTATTGCTGTTTCCCCTATGTTTTTAAGCTGGGTCATCGGCTTTGGCAAGAAAGCCAGGATCCTGTATCCCCAGTCCGTGGTGGAGCAATGCCGGCAGATGTGCCTGGATGCTCTGGATCAAGACTGAGCAAGCCCAAAGGAGTCAAAGATCCGCTGCCAAGTATTCTGAAGCTGCCCAACTTCCTCTGCCGGTGCCAAAACTGTCAGGCAATAGTGCCAGCTTCCATCGTCCAGGATCTTCGTTCTGCCTACCTGGAAACCGACCTCCCCAGCTGAGGTCCAAGCGCATTCATGGCAGCTGTAATCTGAACCCTTGGTTTGCATCAGCGTCAGAGAATCTGCTTCAAAACCCGTCAGTGTCTGGACGGTTGCATCCAAATTTCCTGCAGACAGGATCTCCAGAACGATCTCATAACCGTCGCAAAAATAGATGGTACCGGTATCTCCCGTCATGGTCTGGGCGGCTGCTTCTGCCGGAAGTTCCAATGTAAACTTCCGTTGCTCAGGGGCATCTACAGGTGCATAGGCGTTCCCCAGGGTTTCAAACGTGGGAACTGACTGACAGCCTGTCAGCAGCAAGGCTGCAACAATAATGATCCATCCGAATTTTTTCACATGATCCCCTCCAGAAAGGTGCTGAATAGATTGGTTGCATATCTGTTTTTAATAAATGCCGCCGGCTTTATACTTATGCTTGCAGATAAGTGGAAGGCAAAGAAAAATAAATGGCGGATCCCGGAAAAGACACTCATGACAGTTGCTGCCATCGGCGGCAGTTTGGGGGTATTGCTTGGAATATACACCGCTCGGCACAAGACCCAGCATCCTAAGTTTACCATGGGTATTCCCGTGATCCTGGCGCTGCAGATCGTAGCTGCTGTGGTGGTGCAGTGTGTGCTACGTTAATGCAAAGGAATTGAAACATAAAAAGACCGGCATATGCCGGTCTTTTTATTTAGAACGATTGCATTAGCAGTGTCAGCAGGACATTGGCAGCCAGTACACCGGTCAGTGTCAGGATGCCCGGGGATGTAAAAAAGCTCTTTAAGCAAAGAGGGTGCATCTTTCCCTGGCGCAGGTAGGCCGCTACCTGCTTGCGCTTGACGATCAATATCGCAACAGAAGCAATGGCGCTACCCCAGATCACCACAGCGAAGATGATCTCCTGGTACAAAACCGGCAGACTCTGGGTCAGTCTTGGCAGAGTGTCAGCCAGCAGCAAGTTGTTGATCATATGCAGCAACATTGCCCACACCATGGAATGCTCCATCGCCACATAGCCCAGCACAAGACCAACAACAAAGGCATAAGGAGACTGGACAATATTGCCGTGGAAAATACCGAATAAGAACGAAGAAGTCAGAATCGCAAACTTCTTGCCGTAAGGTTCTAAGCTACGCATGATCAGTCCCCGGAACAGAATCTCCTCAGAGACCGGTGCAAACAGGCAGATATACAGGAACATACTGAAGGTATCGGCGGATGCAGAAGCACTTTCCATAAAATCCGTCAAGGAAATTCCCATCAAGCCAAACAGCCATTCCAGCACCGGTGTCATAAGCTGAGACAGCGCCTGACCGCTGAAGAAGATGGCTAGAATACAGAAGAAGCTGCCAACTTTCATGGGTTTTTCGGTCTTCCAGATGGTTTTAAAGCAAAACTCACGTTTTTTCCATGCGACCATCAAAACAGCGCCAATGACAATGGCAAGCAGGTAACCCCAGCCGTTTTCAAGGATCAGCTCCACAAGCTGCTGCTCCAGAAATTGCTGCGATATACTGGGGTCAAATGCTGCTTGCATCACGACCACAAACACAGACACAAATGCCACAGCAGAAACGGCTGCATTCATAATACCGTAGTAAAGCAGCAGAGCCCAGCCGCTTTTGCTGAACTCAGCGCGTAAGCGCTGGCAGATCAATTTATTTTCATTCACGATACTCACGCTCCAATGCGGAAAGGATTGCTTCGGCAGATTGGATGCCGTCGATAGCGGCGGACATGATACCGCCGGCATAACCGGCACCTTCGCCGGTAGGATACAGGCCGCGCAAAGCAGACTGCCGGGTCTCGTCACGAAGGATACGAACAGGCGAAGAACTCCGGGTCTCCGGACCGGTCAGCACCGCATCGGGATGGGAAAAGCCCCTCAGGCTGCCATCCAGCTGCGGCAGCGCAGTCTTCAATGCTCCGGTGATACATTCCGGCAGCACACGGTGCAGATCGCACCAGTGGACACCGGGACGATAGGTAGGAGTAACACTGCCTTGCGCTTTTGTCGCCTGACCGGCAAGAAAATCCCCCACTTTTTGCGCTGGCGCCCGGTAACTGCCGGATGTTTCATAGGCCCGGCGCTCAATTTCCTGCTGCCAGCGCACACCGCCGAGCGTGCCCTCGTACGGGAACTGGGTGGGGTTGACTGTAACCAACAGTGCGGCATTGGCGTTTTCACAATCCCGGTCTGCTTTACTCATGCCGTTGGTCACGATGCCACCTTCTTCCGATGCTGCAGCCACCACATAACCGCCGGGACACATACAGAAGGTATAGACCGTTGCAGCCTCCAGATGCTTGACCAGCTTATAATCCGCCGGCGGCAAGGGCAATTCGGCGCTGCCGTACTGGGCTGCGTCGATTAGGCTCTGGCGATGCTCAATACGCACGCCCATGGCAAAAGGCTTTGGTTCCATTGGGACAGAGCGGTCATGGAGCATTTGAAAGGTGTCTCTGGCGCTGTGACCGATGGCGATAATAGCATGGTCACAATCTATAACGCTGCCGTCCTGCAGCCGCAGGCCGGTGAGTCTGCTGTCGGAATAGAGAATATCAGTCACTTTGGTACAAAAGCGGACTTCACCGCCCAAGGCGATGATGCGTTTGCGTAGGTTTTGCACAACAGTCAAAAGCACATCCGTCCCGATATGGGGTTTGGCATCGTAGAGAATATTCTCCCTTGCGCCAGCCTTTACAAACTGCTCCAGGATCCATTTGATCCGGACATTATTGACGCCGGTATTCAGTTTGCCGTCGGAAAAAGTTCCGGCACCGCCTTCTCCAAACTGGATATTGCTTTCCGGATCCAACTGTCCCGTTGCGAAGAAGTGTTCCACCTTTTCACTGCGGCGAGATGCGTCCTCACCCCGCTCCAGAACCAGCGGATTCAGGCCCGCCTGAGCAAGGATCAGTGCTGCAAACATACCGGCTGGGCCAAAGCCCACGACCACAGGCCGCTTGGCTGGACGCAGAACGGTTTTGGGAGGTTTATAGTATTCTGCGGGCGCGATGGATGCCCGCTTGCTGCCGCTGCTGCGCAAAATCTTTTGCTCGCTGCCCTCCACGGCCACATCCACGGTATAGATGATGCGGACATCCGGTTTCTTCCGGGCATCCACAGAACGGCGCACCAGCGTCAGTCCCCGGATCTTGGAAGCGGATATTCTTAGTTGCTTCGCTGCTTCGTACAGCAGCTGATCCACATTGTGCTCCGGTGGCAGGGAAATATCCCGTATTCTGATCATAGTTTTCCTCCGGCGTTTTCCCCTGCCAGACGGCCGGAACTCCACGCCCATTGTAAATTATATCCACCGCAATCACCGTCAATATCCAGCACTTCGCCACAGGCATAGAGGCCGGAAACAAGTCGGCTTTCCATAGTTTTATCGTCAAATTCCGAGGTATGGATGCCACCGGCGGTGACCTGTGCACTTTCCATGCCAAGGGTATCCGTCAGTGTGACCTCCAGGGATTTGACAGCGCGGATCACGGAATCAATGTCCGCTTCTGACAGGTCGGCGCATTTTTGCACACGGACACCTGCCGTGGCTGTCAGCACACGGCCAAGGCGATTATGGAGAATGCCGGTGAGAAGTTCGTCTGCAGGTAACGCGGTGCGCCTGCGGCGCAGAAGCTCGGCGCGAAGGTCACCATCTGTCATGTCAGGAAGAAAATCCACGCGGCAGAGCCATGGCTCTGGGGTCTGGCAAACATCTCTGGAAATTTCAAAGATCACAGGGCCGCTGAGGCCGTAGTCCGTAAACTGCAGTTCACCAATGCTTTGGCTATGAAGTTGATTGCCCCGGTAGATCCGGGCATGGCAGTTTGCGCGGACGCCTTTCAGAGACACGCAGCCATTCCAAGAAGATTTCAGCTGAACCAGCGCCGGGCGGAGCCGGGTGCAGCTATGGCCCAGGCTGCGTAGCAGCTTGTAGCCGGACATGGAGCCCCCCAGCTTCGTACCGGCAAGGCCACCGCAGGCTATGATCACTTTGTCACAGGAATAGATTTCGGAGTCTGTACGGATCTCAAAAATATTGCCTGATTTGCGAACTTTTGTAATTTCCGAGCCGGTTATCAGCTGAATATTGGGTTTTTGCAGGGCAAACCGCAACACATCCACCACAGAATTGGCCTGGTCGGAATAAGGATAGACTTTGCCGCTCTCTTCTGTAACGGTATAAAGTCCAAGGGAACGGAACCACTGCAGGGTTTCCGTTACACCATATCGGAACAGTGCATGGTGGGCAAAATCCGGGGCATCGCCATGGTAGCTTTGGGCAGACACGTGGAGATTGGTCAAATTACAGCGGCCGTTGCCGGTGGCCTGGAGCTTTCGGCCCACTCTTGCCTGACGCTCAAACAAGAGTACCTGCACATTCTCCTTTTCCGCTGCTGCTGACGCTGCCGCCATGCCCGAAGCACCGCCGCCAATAATTCCAATGACCATAGTTTCACCTGCTTTCTTTCTGCTATTATACGACAAACAGGTCTTAAGCACAAGAATTATTTCCTTGCAATCGGGAAAATGAATGGTATAATGTTACCGGTGATAGCTATGGACCGAAGCAATATCGAAAAAATCGCTCAGACAGCCGAGGACCGCATCCTGCTTGCAAAGCTCTGGGATAAGATCCAACCGGGCATACGGCGGGATATTCCGGCAAACACCTGTTTTCTTTCCCCAAGAGAACAGGAACTGGCGAAGTTTTTGTTCGGCGATGTGCCGGGGCTTTCTGCTTTTGGCGGCTACGTAGATGCGGAGCGGAAGATGCTTGTATATTTACCGGAATATCTGGATGAAGCGCATCTGACGGAAGAAGGTTCTCCGGTCGTATGTCTGCGGGCAAAATTCTACCACGCCGAATCCCCTACCCATCGGGATTTTCTGGGCGCACTGATGGGCTGCGGCGTTGGCCGGGAAATGATCGGCGATATTTGTGTGGGGACAGAAAGCTGCGACTTCTTTGTTGCTGATGAGATCGCATCCTATCTTTTGCAAAATTTTGAAAGCGCAGGCCGCGTAAAACTGAAACTGGAAAGGATCCCGCTGAACGAGGCCAATATTCCTCAACCGGAAGTAGCTGTAATTAAAGATACATTGGCTTCCTTACGACTGGACAGCGTGATCAGTACAAGCTTCCGGATCGGCAGAAATGCTGCCGCACAGTACATTGCCGGCGGCAAGGCAGCGATTGACGGATTGCCCTGTGAAAAGCCGGATAAGGCTGTAACGGAAGGAATGAAGATCGCAGTCCGTGGTTTGGGAAAGATCAAACTGGAAACCGTAGGCGGTATAACAAAAAAGGGACGGATCAGCGTGGTGATCCACCGATATCTATGAGGTGAAAAACATGAACATGGACGAAGTAATTGCCAGAATCAACGAGCTGGCAAAAAAAGCAAAGACTGAGGGCTTGACTCCGAAAGAAACTGCAGAACGGGACAAGCTGCGCAGGATCTATATTGACTCTGTTAAGGCAAGTCTTGTGGGGCAGCTGGAGAATACCTATATCGTATCCCCTGACGGCACAAAGAAAAAAGTAGGGCCAAAGCAATAAAAAAAGCGTCTTTCCGGGCTTCTATCACAATTCCGTTGGAAGCTCCGGTAAAATACGCTTTTCTGCTTGACAAACCATTTTGTGTATGCTAGAATACTTTGGCAATCAAGTGAATACGCTTTGATTCGGAGTGATACCCAAGAGGCCGAAGGGGCTCCCCTGCTAAGGGAGTAGGCGTCTAAAAAGCGCGCGAGGGTTCAAATCCCTCTCACTCCGCCATGTAAAAAACCTCTTTTGTCCGGTAGACAAAAGAGGTTTTTTACAATGATATCCGTTCCTGTCAGAACGGGTGATATATCTTCGATATGATATCGCTCTGCGAGCGATGATATATGCCTTCGGCATATGAAGGAACGGATATTATATCATGCGGCGAAGCCGCATATCATATCGCCAACGGCGATATATCATTGAAGATCACAACAATTTATGATATAATACCTTCGAAAGAAGGTGCTAACCGCTTGTTTTTCTTCTTGGTTGTAAGTTCTCATATTTCTAACTCCTATATTGAAGGTATTGAAACAATTTTACGACATTTTCTGTAGGAATTGAAAGAAATGCAGAAATATGATATAAGCATTTTTAAGGTGGTGGTAAGATGAATTTTGAAACAACTTCAATGTTATTAGAAGTAATACAACCATACATTGAGAATTCGATTGTAAATATTTCAACCGAAAACAAAGATTGGCGTAATCGCTACTATGAGTCCGACTTTGTAAACATAGATGACAAAAATCATGTAGGATTTGAAGTTTTTGAAAATGAAATCATTGTGTTT
>JAGBEM010000106.1 GCA_017936985.1 Oscillospiraceae bacterium | reverse complement strand
TATCCAGACTTTTCTTTGTCGGGATCTTCGATACGCCCAGTTCGTCAAAGGCTTTTTTCGCTGCCTTATGGAGAATGATTTCCGCTTCATGCTCCGCATAAAACTTCTTGGAATAACCGGACTTCCGGTAGGCCACATACACATCACGGGTCTTGGAATAATTGATAATGTGCTTGCGCAGAACATCAATCTCGCCCATGCGTTTTTCCGCTACTTTGATCTGCGCCGCCAGCGCATTGTATCTTGCGGTGGTAGAGGATACTTTCTCCGCCAGTTCATCGTATTCAATGTTACGTTCCTGGATATAGTTCATGGCCTGGGCCATCTGCTTCAAGTTAAAGACAGATGCAAACCGGGCGTACCCAGCGCCCTTGCCCTCCTGCAGCTTGGCCTGAATGTCAATGGCCAGCTGGAGCCGGGGCTGCTCTTGGGTAACAGACTTTCGCTTGCGGGGTGTATGGGATTTTTCTCCCTTCAGAACAGCAAGAAGGTCATCTTTTGTGTAACCGGCACCCAACGTATCCATACGAATAAAACGCTTCTGACCGGCGCAGCGGAACGCAAGCTGCTTGCCGCTTTTGATTTCATAACCGGCATCTTTCAGCAGCTGCAACAGCGCATCCAGATCGTCAGGCTTTTGCGCCAGAGCGTTGTCAATGGCGATACGCAGCAGCTCCCGGTGGGAGGGCTTCGCCTGATCGCCCAGCCATTTATCGTAGCTTTTTCCGTGGCCTTTGGGGTTCTCCACGATGGAGTATCCGTTCTCAATGCAGATGGTATCGTTGAGCCGCCGTACCGCTTTGGTGCTTCCCCAAAAGTTACGGAACTTCCTGTCACATTCCAGTGTGGTTGCCGTCCAAATAATATGATTATGGATATGTGCTTTGTCGATGTGGGTACAGACAATAAACGCATGATTACCCTTGGTAAATCTCCGGGCCAGCTCACAGCCCAGCCGGTTCGCTTCTTCTGGTGTGATCTCACCTGGAACAAAGGACTGCCGCAGATGGTAAGCAATCACATCATCCTCCCCCCGGACACGGCCTGTCTTTTTGATGTACTGCTGCTTGGCAAACAGAAACTCCGCATCGGCAATCTGGCTGTTGCACTGATAGCTGGTAATCAGCCTGCCATGATCGGTTTTCTCCGGATTCTTTACATAGTCGATGATGTCGGAAATGGCCTTGCCGACAGATCTACCCTTGCCGCAATGCAGCGGCATAATTCTTGTGGTTGCCATGGAACATTCCCTCCTTTCCAATGCAAAAGGAGCAGCCATTACGACTGCTCCTCGGTTGTGTTGGTATTCTGTTTTTTCGCTTTCAGTTGTGCGGTACGCTCCGCATCCACATAATGTGTTGCGTATTCCCGTTCGATTTCCGAATTGCCGCTTTTGCTGAACCGGAGTGGTATTACAGGTTTGTGTCCCTGTCCGTTTTTCTTCTGAACACCCCACTGCTTATAATAGCAGAAAGACGGTTTCAGATGTTGCTTTTGTGCATACAGCCGCATCTGATGCATGATGAAGGACAGCTTGCGAAGATTGACGGTACAGACACTTTCCAGATAGCCGACCTTTCCGAAACGCCATGCTTCATACTGATGTTTGGACAACACGCCAATGTCCATCAGCACATCCACAGGAGCGGCATAACCACGCTCTTTACATTGCCGGTACATTGCAGAATGGACAGCGCCGATCAACTGTGTGTCATTCATTGCTGTTCTCCACCAGGCAGATTTTCTGGTTTCTGGAATGAATACGTTCCGGTTCTGAGTATACAACTTTTCCTTCTGCAATCAGTTCCTTAATGGCCTTAGTAATTGTACCGGATACTTTTGCGTATCCCATGGCAGCTGCCAGTTCCGTTGCGGGGAGATTTCCGGAAGTTTCCAGTGTATCCAAAATCAGCGCTTTGATTTCTGCAAGGGTTCTTCTTTTTGCCTTACCCTGGGGCTGGACAGTATCCGTAGCACGAAGGAAACTATCGTGAACCGGCAGAATGACCGTGAAGTAAGTTCGCTCCGCATCCGTTTCAAAAACCGGGGGCTGGGAACCGTTGGTTTCCATTGCCCGCAGGATCGTGGGAATACCGGTGTTGCGGCCCTCTACCAGCTTCAGCTCCTTCAGGAAGTCACCGATACGGCGGTTGCGATACCGTCTGGAGATCATGCGCCGGTTCTGAATATCCTCGTCAGAGATCGTCCGGTCAGGCCCCGGCAGGCTGGTAATTTCCATGCGATCCGGTGTAACTGTGACCGTGATCGGTTCCCCGACCTGATAAGACTTATGGTAAATGGCATTGGACAAAGTTTCCTCCACGGCATCATAAGGATAGTTGTATATCCGCACTGCTTCTGCCTGTCCGGAGATCTTCGTCACCTTTTCTTTAATGATATAGTTTTTGATATAGCTCAGCGCATCCCGCAGCTGACGATCCAGCGGCCCGGTGAATACCTTTTCCGTCATGCCGATGCCGGTGGGGTCAGGCTTATCCACGACCTCGATGCGGGCATAGGGGAAGAAAGATTCCGGTTGCTCGTTAAAGAACATCAGGCCCACATTCAGCGGACGCCGCATTTCAGAGGGGCCGCCGATGAGCCGCATGGATGTGGCAATTTCTTCAACGGGTCTGCGCAGGGATGCGCTATGAAGATCACTGCCCACTGTATGCAGGAACTCGGAGATCAGACTGGACTTCATATCTTCAACCCGTGCCATCAGGTTTGCACGGTCATCGTAAGGCTGGTTGTTCGCCAGCAAAATCAGTTCCTTTTCTTCCAGAGCGTTGGCCCGGATGCTGTTGGACATCTTGCGGATGTAGTATGCTTTCTCCGCTTTCTTTGCCTTT
>JAGBEM010000105.1 GCA_017936985.1 Oscillospiraceae bacterium | reverse complement strand
TGATGCTGTAGGTTCTGCCCGCTTCAAAAACCTGTGCGCCGTAATTGATCGCGCGGCCTTCCTCATCTCTCCAACTGCAGGTCTGATTGTCGATCACACGGTACTTATGTGCGCCGGAGATATCTTCCTCCAGATCGTAGCCGTCAACATACTGGACATAGTCACCGACCACAGGCACGGAAATGCCCTTAAAGGAGACGCCGGTAATGGGTGTCGGATCCTCCGCAAAAGCCGACACCGTCATCAGGGACAGCAGAATTGTGCAGCAAAAAAGCACTCTCAGCCACGCGTATTTTCCTTTTTTCATCTTTTTCCTCCTTTGGAATCACTTTGGGTTCTTTCGAGGCCCCAGCCCCTGCCCATTTACAAAGCAGAGGCTGGGATGAACGTTATTTCACTGTTTCGATGAGCTTTCGCACAGGCGCACAGGCGCATAAGTGTCACCTTTCAGGAAGAAGACCTTCACTTCGTCGCCGGTGAGAACAGTGGTGGGATTCTGTTTGGTCAAACAGACGGCTTTGGTCATCTTGTCGTTTTGATAGCCCGCCGCCATAACGATAATGCCGCTTTCGGCCTTTTCCAGCGTTACATCGTAGGAATTGCCGCTCTGAACGACAGAGACGGGCTCCTTCCAGGTGACGGTGAATTCACTGCTGATGGCGCGAGGATCGTCACCCACATAGGCCACAAGGCGGAAGGTGTAGCTTTCGGCATCGTGCCATTCAAAGTCGTAGTCATCCAACTCATTTGCGGGATACTGCACAGCCCACTGATCCCACATCTGACCGTCCCAGTACTGGATCTCGGTCTTGGTGGGGAGCCAGGTGGTAGACCAGCTGACATTCAGCGCCTCGCCCACAAACACCTCGCCGCCGGTGGGCAGATCGCTGAAGAAATAATATTGAACGGTCGGCGCCTGTGCGGGCTTGCGGAAGGCATAGCGGATGGTGACGGTATTGTCATCATTGGTGGTGACCTTGTTGCTCCAGCCGGTGACTTCAGTGCCGTCAATGTAGGCGGTGACCTGGTCGGCAAAGAAACAGCTGTCCACGCCGTTGTTAGCCTTGGCATCAACGGTAATCTGGACGGTATAAAGGCGTCCTACCTCAAACGTATTGATTTCGTTATCTTCCTCGTCCAGCCATGTAACGTCTGTTACGGTGTAGAACTCGGGATAGGCGGCGGTCACAGAGGTGTCGGGAGCTTTTCCTACGGCGGGAGCGTCCAGACCGTAGAGCATGATGGTGGAGATCTCCTGCTTGCCGCAGGTGAAGGTGTATTGTACCCGCTGGGACCAGGTGCAGTCGCTTCCGGTGATGACGGCTTCGGCAGTATCACCATTGAGGGTAGCCGTCACAGTGGGCTCATAGGAATTGCTATGTGCAAACTCGTAACCGTTCTCTGTTTTAAGATATACCCAAACCGCATACTCATGACCGGCAATAAAGGTATCGTTTTCATAGACATCCTCTAAACCACCATCGGTAACATCCATCCAGCGGAGACCGTTCTTGATGTAATACCACTTCTCCGGGGGATTCTTCCAATAGATGTCCTCATAGGCATTCTTGGCGGTATTCATCTGGTAGCCGGTGCCGTGGATGGACCAGTCATAGTTGGGCTTCTGTCCAGCAACAGGTTCGGTGACATTCTCCACGGTGATTCTTTCCACAATGGAGTCGCTGCACTCACCGAAGTTGTACTCCACGGTGATGTAGCGGGAGGGATCCTGGTCATAGGCCTTGATAACATTGGCGGAATAGCCGTTGACGGTGGCAGACACATCGGGAACGATGGAACTGCCATTATCGACCAGCGGGAACTCATAGCCGTTGTTGGTGCGGATATCCACCACTAACTTATAGTAGTAGCCCGACCAGAAATCCATCTTTTCACCATTGGACAGCGTGCCCATTTCGTACCATTCGTCGTTATCGGAGGACCAGTACCATGTGCGGTAATCGGTGTAGTTGCTGCTGCCGCCCACGGCGTAGTAGGCGTCGCTGCCGCAGCCGATGGTGTAGCTGGGATATTCCCCCTCCTTGGGGGCGGTGACGGTCAGCTCGACTTCGGGAACGACGCTGGGACAAGCACCGAAGTCGTATTCGACCGCTATCAAATGCTCACTCTTTCGGTCTACTTTAACCGACTGATTGTTGATTGCAACGGTCACACCGTTTTTGAATTCTGCTCCGTAATCGGCCTTGGCATCCACCCACACAACGACCTTGTAGCTTGCCCCTGCTTCAAAGGTGCCGTAGGTGATCGGTTCACCGTTCTTGTACCACTGGGGATAATACATCGTCACTTTACAGCCGGAGGTGGGAATGTTGAAGTAGTTTTCGCTAATATCAACGCCTGCAATGGGCGCATTGATATGTATGTCTACGTGGTCAATCAGCCACGCAATGCGCACGACCTTACCGCTTTCCACATACTCCTGCGAATACTCAGATTCGGGATTGAACCAGCTTTCATCAGAAAGCGGAGTATAAATCTCCTCGTCCATATAGTTGGCCAGCGGTGTACTGCTTGTGGGCAGCAAGATACCGTAGAAGGTGCCGCCCGACAGGTCAACGGTGGCATACTGACCGATGTCAAGACCGTAGTGGCGGTCGATGGTGTCGATATGGCTTTCCGTCTTGAAAGTACCGCCCTGAATCCAAGCCTGACCGCCGTCAATATACACGGCAGTAT
>JAGBEM010000104.1 GCA_017936985.1 Oscillospiraceae bacterium | reverse complement strand
ATACGTTATTCGTTGGTGTAGTTGTCGAAGTAACCCTGGATATAGACGATGGGGGTACCCTTATCACCGGAACCGGAGGTCAAATCGCACAGAGAGCCGATCAGGTCGGTCAGACGGCGGGGGGTGGTGCCCTGAGCGGCCATGTTACCAACCAGGGAAGAACCATCCTTCTGGGAGATCTTTGCCTTAATGGCATCCTGCAGTTCCTTGCCGGACAGAGCGGCAAAGTCGTTGTCAGCCAGGTATTTCAGCTTCAGCTCATTGGGAGTACCCTCCAGACCGGGGGTGTAGGCGGGGGAGACCACGGGGTCAGCCAGTTCCCAAATCTTGCCGACGGGATCCTTGAATGCACCGTCGCCGTAGACCATGACTTCGATATGCTTGCCGGTAGCTTTCAGCAGGCTCTCCTGAATGTCCAGAACCAACTGCATGCACTCTTCCCGGGGGAAAAGCTTGACTGTGTCTTCGGTTGCCTTGTTGGAACCCAACAGGCCATAGCGGGCGTTCCAGCCGCTGCCGTCGATGGATTCGGTCATGATATCGTCCAGACCATAGACCTTCTCAGCACCGGCGGCCTTCAGCAGGCGCTTGGTGCGGACACGGGTGTGGATATCGCAGTTCAGCACGTTCTTGGTGTACTTCAGAATGGCGCGGGGGTCATTGGCAAAGACGACCTCCACATCAGCACCCATCTCACGGATCAGGCTGGAGTAATACTCCACATAGTCAACACCGGTGAAAGTATGCTTGGGAGCGCCGAACAGCTCACGCCACTTCTCCTCAGAGAGAACATCGCTGTAGGGGTTGATGCCCTTTTCGTCCAGCAGATCCAGATCCACCAGATGGTTGCCAACCTCATCAGAGGGATAGCTCAGCATCAGGACAACCTTCTTGCAGCCCTTTGCGATGCCGCGCAGGCAGATGGCGAAACGGTTACGGCTGAGGATGGGGAAGATAACACCCACGGTCTCGCCTCCAAACTTGGTGCGGACATCCTGTGCGATGTTGTCTACGCTGGCATAGTTGCCCTGCGCCCGGGCGACGATGGCTTCGGTCATGCACACTACGTCACGGTCACGGGGGGTCAGTCCATCTTCCTTCATTGCCTCCAGGATGGAATCAGTAACGATCTTGACCAGGTCGTCACCCTGGCGGATAATGGGAGCGCGGACACCCATAGAAACAGTACCCAACATCCGGCTCATATACAACACTCCTAACTGAAATTTAGATTGCGTTTGTGCTTGGTCTTTTACTTTCACATTATAATACAACAACACGGATTTGTAAAATAAAAATTTGATTTTTTTGCAAAAAAGTTGTTGTTGATTTTGCACATATCACTGGTAATCTTTTCGTAAAATCGTGGTATAAACAGGAAAAAAGGGGAAATCGCTATTGATTTGATCGATGCAGTTGATTATAATGTTGCCTGATCGCCATTTGGCCTTGTGCAAATGGCCATACGGAAAGCTGGATCGGACATATGCAGTTTAACAGTATTGAATTTCTCTTTTGCTTTTTGCCCGCGTTTTTGGCGGTGTATTATATTTGTCCTGAGAGATGGAGAAATGCTGCACTCAGCCTGGGAAGCCTGTTTTTTCTGGCTTTCAATTGCGAAGGTAACTTCTGGTGGCTGGGCTTGGTGGCCTCGCTGACGTTGTTTACTTATTTGGCGGGAGAAGGGATCCATAATGGCCGGCGCAGAGGTTTGCTGGCATTGGCCATTGTGGTGTTGGTGAGCGTACTGGGGCTTTTTAGGATAGTCAATGGCGGGGTTCTTCTGCCCCTGGGGCTCAGTTTCTATTCTCTGCAAATGGCTTCGTATCTGATCGATGTTTACCGTGGGCGGATTCCTGTGGAACATGGTTTGGTACGGTACAGTGCTCAGATCCTGATGTTTCCCAAGCTGTTCTCTGGGCCGCTGATGCCGCCGAAGGAACTGCAGCGTCAGGCATGGGGCAGGGGATATCTGCCAAGAGAATTCAGCCACGGAGTAGAGGAACTGATCTTCGGCCTGGCACTGAAAGTACTCCTGGCTGACCGGCTGGGCGGCCTGTGGAATCAGGCGGCGGTGATCGGCTATGAGAGCATCTCTACGCCCTTTGCCTGGATGGCTCTGATTGCCTACGCTATGCGGCTGTACTTCGACTTTTGGGGATACAGTTTGATGGCGATGGGCATCGGCAGAATGCTGGGATTTGAGTTGCCGGAGAATTTTTGCGCCCCTTATGCGGCAAAAACAGTTTCTGACTTTTACCGCCGCTGGCACATTACATTGGGAGCTTGGTTCAGGGAATATGTGTACATCCCTCTGGGTGGAAGCCGCTGCGGAATGCTCCGAACGGTCCTGAATCTTGCTGTCGTTTGGCTGGTGACTGCCTTGTGGCACGGCACTGGACTGAATTATCTTATTTGGGCGGGAATGCTATTCCTGCTGATCGTAAATGAGAAGCTCTGGCTGGGAAAACTGATGAATCGCAGCCATGTTGTTTGCCATGTTTACGTGGTGGCAGCGATCCTGTTAAGCTGGCTGCCCTTTGCAGTCGGTGATTTTTCGCAAATTATCTGTTACCTTGGCCGGCTGTTTGCCTTTTCCGGGGCGGCGCTGAATCCAACGGATTTCCTCGTTTGGGGCGGGCGTTATGGCCTGTTATTGCTGGCGGGCGCTGCGATGGCCACGCCGCTGCCCGTGTGGTCCTGGCATCGGATCAGGGGCAGAAAGGGAACGGCAGTGTTCCTTTTTGTGCTGTTCTGGGCGGTGATCTACATGATTGCTACCAGCAGTCAGGATCCTTTCGTCTATTTTCAGTATTGAGTAGGTCTTGCAATGAGAAAACACTATTTTGCCCTTTTCACGGTGCTCCTCGTTAGCGGCGTGCTGCTGACGGCTTTTGGGCTCTATTTAAAGACCGATTTACCGGCTGAATATGACATTTACCGGGGAGAGAACCCAATTGCACTGCCGTTTGTGCT
>JAGBEM010000103.1 GCA_017936985.1 Oscillospiraceae bacterium | reverse complement strand
GGGCCGGGGCGTTGCCTACTGCGCCACCTGTGACGGTGAATTCTTTACCGGCAAGGAAATCTTTGTGGTTGGCGGAGGCTATGCCGCGGCGGAGGAAAGTGTATTTCTGACCAAATTTGCCAGACACGTGACGATCCTGGTCCGTAAGGATGATTTTTCCTGCGCCGCATCTGTGGCGGATCAGGCGAAAAATCATGAAAAGATCACCGTTCTGACCAATACTGTCATGGAAGAAGTGTCCGGCGATAACGGGTTAACCTATGCCCGGTATAAAAATACCGCCACCGGAGAGGTGACGGAGTATAGAAGCAATGAGACTTTCGGTGTGTTTGTATTCGCCGGATATGCTCCTGCCACGGAAATGCTGAAAGGTACGGTGGAGCTGAACGAACAGGGCTATATTGTGACCGACGCATCTCAGAAAACCAGTGCGGACGGCGTATATGCCGCGGGAGATGTATGCATCAAGCCGCTACGGCAGGTGGTGACCGCCACCAGCGACGGTGCGCTTGCAGCTACGGAACTGGAGAAATATGTGGCGGCAATGCAGAGAAAGACCGGTATCCGCGCCGATGCGCCTGCACCAAGGCAAGGCAAATCAACTGTCACAGTTAATGTGCAGAAAGAAGCGGAATCCGGCGAGCTTTTCACTGCCGAAATGCGGCAGCAGCTGGATACGGTATTTGCCCGGATGGAAAGTCCTCTGCTGCTGAAGCTGAGTTTGGATGACCGCCCGGTATCGGCAGAGTTGGAACAGTTCATCACCGCATTGTCAGCACTTTCCGATAAGCTAACGATTACTGTTGAAGAAAGGACTGCATCCTTGCAGGATGCTCCCTGTGTTACAATATGCAATGCGGATGGAACGGAAACAGGACTTGCCTTCCACGGCGTTCCCAGCGGCCATGAGTTTACCTCTTTTGTATTGGGGCTGTACAACGCCGCAGGCCCCGGGCAGACGCTGGATGAAACTACCCGGCAACAGATTGCAGCCATTACGAACAAAACAGATATGAAAATTCTGGTCACATTGTCGTGCACCATGTGCCCGGATCTGGTGGTGGCCGCTCAGAGGATCGCTGCTCAAAATCCAAATGTGACGGCTCATGTATATGACATTCGCCATTTTGAAAATCTAAAAAACCAATACAATGTGATGAGTGTGCCGTGCCTTGTGATCAATAACGAGAAAGTTTCTTTTGGAAAGAAGAATATATCACAGATTCTTGAGGTCCTTCTTTAGTAACCGATATACAATGAACGGCAAACACCCCGCCTTCGTACGAAGGCGGGGTGTTGTTATAGCTATTGTTGCATTGGTTTTTTCTCGGTAGTTTCACTTTTTCCATACACCTTTTGTACACCTTTTTGGCATTGAGATGCATGGAATTATATGAAGATACATTTTCGTCCAAATCCCGAAAGTCCTTGTGCCACAAGGATTTATCGGGGTTTTATGGATTTATAAGGAGTTATGAAAATAGGACGCTGAGCAACGATACCTAATTTCAATATATATTCTCCTTTGAACTGAATGCGTCAATTGCTGTATTTAACCCATTTACTCTATCATAAATTACAAGAATATGCAACTGCTTTCCGCTAAAAAGCATATGCGGTTAACGGCTGCCGGGCAAGCGCCTTACCGATGTTGTCTTTTAAACTGCAAGGGCGTCAGTCCGTAACGTTTTTTGAAAAGGGCAGAAAACTGCGCACAGGTGCAGCTTAAAAGAGCCCCCGTCTTTTTTGCAAAGACGGGGGTTAATGTTTATTTTTTACGGGCGTAGATCCGAGCGAGGCCGCCTTCGCTGGTTTCCCGGAACCGGTGATTCAGGTTGATGCCGGTTTCGTGCATGGCACGGCAGACCATATCGTAGCTGATATTCCGGGAGCCGGTGAGGAAATAGCTGAGGTTACAGGCGTTCATGGCACGCATAGCAGCCACAGCGTTTCGCTCGATACAGGGGATCTGCACCAGCCCGCAAATGGGGTCGCAGGTCAGACCCAGGTGGTGCTCCATGGCTACCTCGGCGGCGTATTCTACCTGATCCAGGTTTTGGTTATACAGCTCTGCCAGTGCGGCAGCTGCCATGGAACAGGCAGTACCGATCTCTGCCTGGCAGCCACATTCGGCGCCGGAGATGGAGGCGTTACGCTTGGTAAGACTTCCGATAATGCCGGCGGTGGCAAGACCTCTTATGATCTGCTCGTCGGTAAAGCCTTTGGTATCCTGGGCGTATTTCAGTACAGCAGGCACAACACCGCAGGCGCCGCAGGTGGGTGCGGTGACGATGGTGCCGTTATCGGCATTTTGCTCCGCTACGGCGTAGGCGTAGGCGGCGATCTTCTGGAATTCCAGAAGCCCCGGTTCGTGGGTGCCGGGATCCTGCTCGTAGAGGAATTTTGCCTTACGCTGGACATTCAGACCGCCGGGAAGTACACCGGTGGCGCTTAAACCGTCTGCAATGGATTGCTTCATGGTCTGCCAGACGTTCATCAGGAATGGCCAGATGTCTTCACCTTCGTTCAGCTCTACATAGTCGCTGAGTTTGTCAATATAACGCCATTTGCAGAAGTCGGCGATCTCTGCAAAGGAGTTTTCGGGATAGACATCGGGGGAGTCCAGGTGGGCTTGTCCGGGGACTTTGATGTCACCGCCACCGATGGATTCGACCCGGAGCGTACCGATCTCGGAGCCCTCTTTCAAGGCAATGAAGTCCAGGGTGTTGGGATGGGATTCAGAAAGCTCTTCCTTGGAGAAAACGATCTCGGTAGGCAGGGGAGAGAGCACTTCCCGCAGGACCCGGTCGGTGCCGTGGCCTACGCCGGTCTTACTCAAAGAGCCGTAGAGGATCACCTGGAAGGCATCTGCTTCGGGGTACAGGGAGCGGAAGTGTTTGGCTGCCCGTTCTGGGCCCATGGTATGGGAGGAGGAAGGGCCTTTACCGATCTTATAGATATCGCGGATGGATTTCATGGAAATACCTCCGTATTTTATGTTCAGCAAACAGTATAGCAAATTTCCCGGGGAATTACAATGGCTTTGGGGAAATAAATTGTGACGGCTGCCTGTACGATAAGATGACGCTTGACACGGCGGGGAACAAAAAGTATAATAATAGTGAAAACAATTATGAGTGGAGGTGGTTGCCGTGGTATACGCATTCAGCCGGTGGTGCCTATTGCGCAGAATTGTGGTAACGACCGCCGACCTCCTAAGAGGACGGACCAAAGCGAGCATAGTAAGCGCATAAGCTGTACCGGCAAGGGAATAGCTTGTGCGCTTTTTGTATTATTTGGGGGTGTTACGATGAAAAAATTATGTTGGTTGCTGATCATCACGCTTTCACTTGGTTGCTTGGCAGCTTGCCAAAATACAGACGCAGAGAAGGACAGTACATATTTGAGTCAAAGCCAAAAAGAGGAAATTGAGAAAGCTTGGCTAGAAACCATGGAGTCTGATTTGGTTTGGTATGACGAATCAATTGGCGGAGTTAGATGCTACGGCAGTGAAAACGGATATATTTTTCTCTTTGCGCACGGTTTCCTTGCAGTAGAGGACAGCTGTTCGATTGCGAACTGCAGATTTAGATTTGGAGATCAATTTTTCCTGTATGCGTATAAAAACGGCGTGTTCCATAATCTGGAGGATATTTACAGTGAGGGGTTAGTCAGCAAGGAGGCCATTCGTGCCGCTTTCAAAATTCATAAAACCCACCTGGCTGAGAATTTTCCGGGTATTTATGAAATGTATTATGGTGAGCAGTCCAGTGGCCATCCCACTTTGAAAGAAATCCTAATAGCAGAAAATGAGGAGCTTTTGTCAGAGATTTTGGAGGAATCCCATTGGGATGATTCAGTAGCAGATGTGGAAATGGAAGGCCAGCCGATGCTGCTGGTGTACAATTTGAATTTATTGGGTTATACGGACAGATCCTATGAGCAGATCGTTTCCCATGCCCAAAGCAAGGTGAATGCAGAAGTTCATATTTTGCGTGCGAAGCCCATTGTGCTGGTGGAGTATCAGAATAAAACCAAGCTGGGTGTAAACACAAATTGGTATCCGAAAACACCGACCTTTGTGAAGGATGTTATGTATGGATCAAGCGTACAAATCTTCTTTGGAGAAAGCTGTACGATTGAGAATGTAATTTGTTTCACAAGCCGGACGACTCGGCAGGAAACAAACGCAGTCTATGAAACGGACAAGGGAAGGTTTGTTCTTTATTATGAGGACAATGATGCTTCCGCGGTGGTTTTCCGGTGGGAGCAGTTTGTGGAGTATGCTAAGGGTTATTATAAATATGTGACCGCATATGAAAATAACTACGAAATTGGAACGGGATCGCCACTGAGCGGAGAACCGGTCAGGTTTCTTCAGTATTGTGAAGCACCGGAAGAATACGTGACCATTGCATCCCAAATCAAGAAATGGGGCATTCCGGCGGCAATCGTACTGGGTATTGGCATCATTGGGGTCTGCGGCTATAAGGTGTACAGACACAAGCGCGGACAAAGTGCATAAGAAAATTCCGCCCCGAGGAATCGGGGCGGATGCTTTTTACAGTTTCTCAGCTTCTTCCAGCCAGATGCGGGCGGTGGCATCACTGGGCATTTGCCAATCACCACGGACACCCAGGCTGACAGAGCCGACCTTAACGCCGTCGGGCTGGCAGTTGCGTTTGAACTGCTGGGTAAAGAATCGGCGGTAGAAGTTAATCAACCACTTCTTTACGGTGGCGCTGTCGAAGTCGTTTTGGAAGGCACGGCAGGCCAGGGTATAAATTTTGGTAGGGGTGAAGCTCCAGCGGATCATGTGGTACAGGAAGAAATCGTGGAGTGCATAGGGGCCAACCAGATCCTCCGTTTGCTGACTGATCTTACCCTCGGCATCCGGGGGCAGCAGCTCCGGGCTGATGGGGGTATCCAGAATGTCCGCAAGGACAGTCTTGGCACTTTCAAATGCCGGCATATCGCTAACGGCTTCGATGATCCAGCGGATCAGCGTTTTGGGAACGGTGCCGTTAACACCGTACATGCTCATGTGGTCACCGTTGTAGGTGCACCAGCCCAGCGCCAACTCGCTAAGGTCGCCGGTGCCCACTACGATACCTCCCACTACGCTGGCGTAGTCCATAAGGATCTGGGTGCGTTCCCTGGCCTGTGAGTTTTCGTAAGTGCCGTTGTGAACGGAAATATCGTGACCAATGTCGTTAAAATGGAGAGTGACGGCCTCTTTGATGGAAATTTCCTTGGCGGAAATACCCAGCTTGCGCATCAGCTCCCAGGCATTGTTATAGGTGCGGTCGGAGGTACCGAAGCAGGGCATGGTCACACCATAGACATCGCTGGCAGGGCGGCCCAGGCGACGCATGGCCTCCACAGCCACCAACAGTGCCAGGGTGGAATCCAGACCGCCGGAAATGCCCAAAACAGCATTGGTGCCCAGAATGGAAAGCCGCTGTTTCAGGGCTTCAGCCTGGATGTTGAAAACTTCCAGGCAATGGGCGATGCGCTGCTGCTTGTCCGAGGGGATAAAGGGCAGCTTTTGCAGAGGATACAGCTTGCCATCGGAACGGAGCGCGCCGGTATAGCAATCGGTTTCCACGGTAGTCAAAATGGCCTTGTGCAGGAGGGCGGTATTGTGGAAGCTCTTGTTCTTCAACCGATCGGCACGGATACGGCCCAGGTCGCAGTCGGCAATGAGCAGGTAATCGGATTCCAGCAGATTTTGGTTTTCCTTCAGGATAGTACCGTTTTCTGCGATGATGCTATGGCCGGAGAAGACCAGATCAGCGGTGGATTCGGTGGGGCCTGCGGAGCAGTAGGCGTAGACACAGGTGAGATTACCGGACTGGTGCTTCACCAGATCCCGGCGGTAAGCGTGCTTGCCTACCAGCTCATGGGAAGCGGACAGATTCAGAATGACTTCTGCGCCGTCCAGCGCCAGCAGGTTGGAAGGAGGCAGAGGAACCATCAGATCCTGGCAAAGTTCGATGCCGACTTTGGCGCTGCCCACATTGTAAAGCATTTGCTTTTCCACGGGGATATAGAAATCGCCATCCAGATCCAGGTGTGATGCGTGGATGCAGAAGCCTTCCCGCTCCTCACCGCCGGTGAACCAGCGGTCTTCGTTGGCTTCGCCGGATACTGCCAGGTGGGTTTTGGGTACAAAACCATGAATTTCACCGCCGCAAATGACAGCGGCACAGTTATAAAGGGTGCCCTCTGCACGCAACGGAAGGCCGATGACGGCAGTCAGAGCAGGGTGGGCTTTGGAACAGGTGAGGATGTCAGAAAGACCTTTTTTGACACCGTTCCACAAGGTGTCCTGAAAGAACAGGTCACCGCAGGAATAGCCTGTCATCGAAAGCTCCGGGAACAGGAGCAGGTCCACATTCTGAGCATCGGCTTTTTCCATAAAAGCGCAGATGTCCGCGGCATTTTTTACGGTGTCGCCGACCCGGACAGCGGGTACGGCGGTGGCAATACGGATGAAATCCAGCATGGAAATCCCTCCAAGCATAATTTAGTGAATATATCATAGCACATTCTGGCCGAAATGCAAAGAAAATATGTTATGGGACCAAGGATTTGTATGTTCTTGACAGGGATTTGGCAATGAGTTATAATTAAAATCAAACCAGGAGGTGATCCCGTGGATACAAAACGGCGAAACGAATTGACGGAAGAAGAACTGGCACAGGTGCGAAAGGCCATGGAAGACTTTGGCAATACGCCGCTGACACCGGTGGTGAAAGTGGAAACGGCAGAAGAGCAGGAAGCGCCTGTTAAGAAGGAAGAACAGCCGGTTAGAAAGCGCAGAAAATGGGGCGTATGGGTAGCTGTTGCGGTGGTTGTGGCGTTGGTCATTGGCATTGGTTACGGATACTGGTCAGGACTTGTTCAGAATCATCCCAATTCCATGGCGAAAAGAAAGCGTACGATTAGCGTCAGCGGCAGCGAAATCGTGGCGGTTTTGAATGACGGAACGGTGTATACATCGGCCAATAGCCTATCTTCGGAAATGGCCCGGTGGAAGGACATGGTTTCCGTAAGCATGACAGGCGTCCATGCAGTGGGACTGCGGAAGGATGGCACGGTGGCGTTTGCCGGGGCAGGACAGTATGGCAGAGAAAGTAGCCAGTGGACAAATATGGCAGCAGTGTCAGTAGGATCGACATATACCCTTGGATTGCTCACTGACGGAACGGTAGTGGCGGCAGGAAAAAATGATTACGGTCAGTGCGAAGTATCGGAATGGGAGAATATCATCGGCATCGAGGCTGGACCGTACTTTTCCGCAGGGCTGCGTGCTGACGGTACGGTAGTCGTAACCGATGTTGTGATCAAGGACGATGCATCCGGCACCCAAAATGCAAATCCGATACAGAATCTGCAGGCAGAGCTGGAGAAGGTAGCTCAGTGGGAGAACATGATCTCTATATCTGTAGGCGAT
>JAGBEM010000102.1 GCA_017936985.1 Oscillospiraceae bacterium | reverse complement strand
CTACCGGCTACCGTTTCCTCTACGAAGTGGATCCGGACTACGCCGTGATCTCCGTGGGCGCAGGCAACTCCTATGGCCATCCCCACGTGGAAACCATCGACATCCTCAACGACGCCCAGATCCCCATGTTCCGCACCGATGAACTGGGCACCATTCTCGCGGTGAGCGACGGCAGCGAGATCCTCTTCACCTGGGAAAACCAGAATGCTGAGCCGGCCAACACAGAACCTGCCGGCAGCGAACAGGAATCCGTCACTTACATCGGCAATAAGAACTCCAAAAAGCTCCATCTGCCCACCTGTTCCGGCCTGCCCACCGAAAGTAACCAGGTGATCTTCTCCGATTATGACCAGGCCATCGCCGAAGGCTATACGCCCTGCAGCCGGTGTTTGGGCTGATACCGCAGCGAACAAAGAAGAAACCAGCCCCGCAGCCTGAATTTCCCGCTTGCATTTTTGGGGTAATTTGTGATATAATCCATCCATCGTGTAGCACAAAGTGCGTAAGTTCGGATCAGGACTTACGCACTTTTATGTTGCGCTGCATAATGTTGACCAGCGTGCAGCTGAAGGGCAAAGCGATCATATGATACTTGTTCTTGTCAAAATGGTTGAAAACCATTTTATAGTGCCAACGGCACGTCAAGAACTGTATGATAAGCGCCCGCAGGCGCTATGCAAGCGAGCAGCCGCCCGCAGGGCGGCTCTTAGCGAGTCGCAGACGGGATTCCATTATTTTCAAATAATGGAATCGAATATCGTAGTCTATCCTCTGACGGTGGCAGCTCTGGCCGTGGCCGTCATGATCGGCGACGGCTGCTGTTCCTTCGTCAGCATCAGCCTGGGCACCGGCGAAACTATATTTTCACTAAAATTTCATAAATTCTATCGACTTTCAGCCCCCTCCCGTGGTATAATACTCAAAATTAACCATGAGAGGGGCGTTTTTTACGTCTGATACTGATTCTTAAAATCCCTTCTTTTCTTGGGTATCATGATATCTATTTTATACCATATTGATTTGAATAATCAATGTACTGACCGTTTGCGTCGGATTTTTCCATTTGCGTGTTATTCCTATTGCGGAGAAAATAATTTTTTGATAAGATATAGTGGTACCAAGACGAATAAAACGTGAAAAAGATACGAACCAAATCTTGCGAGAGGAGCAGGCCCATGACAGAACGCGAACTGCGCAGACTTAGCCGTACAGATCTTCTTGAGTTGCTTTTAGTGCAGAGAAGAGAAAATGAGCAGCTGCGGTGTCTTTTAGATCAGGCCCAGGCACAACTGGCCGATCGAACTATACAAATTAATAAAGCAGGTTCCATTGCAGAGGCTTCCTTGCAGCTCAGCGGTATCTTTACAGCGGCGCAGGACTCCTGTCAGTCTTACGTGGATAACATCAAACTGCTGAGCGAACGCCAAAACGCGGTATGCCAGCAGATGGAGCAGGAAACCAGGGAAAAGTGCGACCGCATGATTGCGGAAGCCGAGTTGAAAACACAGCAATGCTGGGATAATTGCTCCGCTAAGATCAGGCAGCTTGTGGAATCCTTTGAGGGTCTGCAGCAGGTGATGGCATTGTATCCCGCAATTAATCCAAATGGCAGCAGCGCTGCCGGCCAGATCCATGGCACCATATATTGAGCCTATGAAAAACGAAACCATAACCTTACCTACTTCGCAGCAGATCGAAGAGGAGCTGAGCCGGGCGAAATATCGTCAGCGTTATCGCAGAGTTCTGCGCAGCACCGTCTTCACCCTGATCACTGTTGCGGCGATTGCCGTGCTGGTGGCAACTCTGCTGATGCCGGTGCTGCAGATCTATGGAAGTTCCATGACGCCCACACTGTCGGACAGCGACATCGTCCTGACCATCAAGACCTCAGATTTTGACCCCGGAGATGTAGTGGCGTTCTACTATAATAACAAGATCCTGGTAAAACGGGTCATCGGGGTTGCCGGAGACTGGGTGAACATTACCGAGGAAGGCGATGTCTATATCAATGATACGCTCCTCGAGGAACCCTATGTTGCAGAGAAAGCTCTGGGCGACTGTAACGTTGAACTTCCCTATCAGGTGCCGGAATCCCGTATTTTTGTAATGGGAGATCATCGAAGTGTTTCGGTGGACTCCAGAAACACAGCCGTTGGCTGTGTAGCAGAAGAGCAGGTGGTCGGAAAGTTGGTTTTTCGGGTCTGGCCCCTGGAATATTTTGGAAAAATTGACTGACATGAGCCCAATTACCAAAAAAGCAACGCAAAGGGGGGACATACTTGGATCAGAAACTAGAGAAAGAAATCAAATTTATGATCAAGCAGAGCAAACGCAAGAAAATCTGGGCGAAAGTTCTGAGCGTTACGATGTGCTTGGTTGTATTCTGTACCACTTATGCATTGATCCTTCCCGCCATCTCCATGGAGACCGATACCTTCTGTGGCATTGAAGCCCATACCCACACAGATGAGTGCTACGAACAGACACTGATATGTCTGATCCATGAACATACCGACGCCTGCTATCTGGAGCAGAGTCAGCTGATCTGCACACTGCCGGAATCCGAGGGTCACACCCACACGGATGCCTGCGTTTCCCAGGCCGAAACGGTTCTGAACTGCGATCAGGAAGAATCTCAGGGACATACCCACACAGAAGCCTGTACACAGATCGAGCAGATCATTTCCTGCGGTCAGGAGGAGTCCCAGGGCCACAGCCACAGTGAACAGTGTTCCAGCATGACCCTTACCTGCACGCTGGCAGAGGATGATACCCACAGCCATTCCGACAACTGTTACAGTGTCGAGTGGATCTGCGGCCAGGAGGAATCTCAGGGCCATACCCATACAGACGACTGTTATACCACTTCTGTTACTTATGTATGCGGTCAGGAGGAAGTACCGGGTCACACCCACACGGATGCCTGCTATACCGCTGCTGTCATCTATGGCTGCGGTCAGGAGGAGGCACAGCCTCACACCCATTCGGACGAATGTTACGAAGTGACCCAGGTACAGACCTGCACCTGGGAAACAGATCCCGATCACGAACATACAGAAAGCTGTTATGATAAGCATCTAATATGCCAGCAGGAAGCGCATGAGCACAGCCTCTCCTGCTACTCGGATCCCTCTGCAGACCTGGAAACAGCAGCGACTTGGGAGGCAAGTCTGCCGGATCAGCTCAGCGGTGAATACGCGGCGGATGTCCTGGCGATTGCAAAGAGTCAGGTTGGCTACACCGAAAGCACAAAAAATTACATTGTGTCGGAATCCGGTGAGATCAAGGGTTACACCCGCTACGGCGACTGGTATGGTATCCCTTACGGCGACTGGTGTGCCATGTTCGTATCCTTCTGTCTGGACTATGCTGGGGTAGAAGAGATCCCGCTGAATGCCAGCTGCCCCGACTGGATCAACGTTCTGAAAGAAAAAGATATGTACGAAAGTGCGGCGGGATACACGCCCATGGCCGGTGACATTATCTTCTTCGACTGGAACGACGACGGAAGCGCCGATCATGTGGGTCTGGTGGCGGAATATATCCCGGCCACAGAGCATACCGTAGAGCGGATCCAGACCATCGAAGGCAACTCTGACGATACAGTCCGCTATGTTTCTTACAATCTGGCCGACCCCACGATTATGGGTTATGGATTACTGCCGATGCTGGAGGAGGATTCCGCTGAGGCCTATTCCGCAATCAATGTGAGCGGAACCTTGATGTACCACCATCCTGATTATTTGGAATATCAGTACAGTTCGCACCGGGTCAACGAGTTTATGACTCTGACTTATGTGCTGGTTCCATATGAAAACCGGGAAGCCTGGAGGCCGAACACTGTACAGTGGTCCGCCAATGCAAATGCCAACTATGTGGTAGCTTACTGTGCTGACCGGGACACAAAGGTCAGCACAACAGGTGAAACATACACGGCTTATGCAATTGAGGAGATCAGCTACTACAGCGACTACGCACGTGCTCTGTCGGGTATCGTGGGTCACTCCTATCCCTTTATTACCGCGGAGGAGATGCGCGCTGAGCTGGCAGCGGCATACGAAGCCGGCGAGATCACGATTGATCTGTCCTGCTGCGTGGAATCGGAGTACATCGCAGCAGCCCAGTGGGCAATCTGGGATGCTACAGGACTTAGCGGTCTGCAGACAACGGCAAGCCAATCGACTTTCCCCTCCTACAACGCGGTTGCACTGAATCCGTTGTCCGATGTGGGACATACAGACGCAGCTACGATCCAGAGCCATGTACAGGCGATCCGGGATTGGCTGTTCACACAGCGCGCGTCGGAGAACCTGGGGATTGCACGCCATGAGTCCCAGGTCATCCGAAACGAAGACGGCACATACAATGTGGAGACCGTCGTGTCGCTTGACCGCGCTCTGGAGGACAGCGAAGTCATATACGGCAATTTTTCCGCAGGTGAACACACAACTGATTTTACGATTGAAGAAACCGGGCTCAGTGAATTTACGGTATTCTTCTCCGGCTTGACCGCGGAAGAGGTCCTCTCAGCCAAGGTCGATCTGGAAGTCCACGTTGAACATATGCAGGTGTATGTATATGACAGCGGCAGCTATCAGGATATGATCAGCGGACAGTGGGGCGAAAACGTTTACAGCCTCTCTTTCGAGGTCGACGTGGAAACGACCAGCGTGGACGTGGCCAAGAGTTGGGCGGATGGTGAGAGCGGTGCCGAGTATGTGGAAGTCCAGCTTTATGCCGACGGCGAGCAGTCCGGACCGGCTCAAAAGCTCAGTGCCGAGAACGGCTGGACCTATACATGGGACGAGCTGCTGAAGTACAGCGGGGCCGGTGTGGAGATCGAGTACACCGTTAAAGAAATCCCGATTCCCGGCTATTATTCTTCTATCACCATGAGCGACAACGGTTCCAGAATCATAACCACAGCCGCGGCGGTGGCAGGCTTTGAGGAGGACGGCGCATACGTCTTTACCAGCGGAAGCAATGCCCTGGCAGATGTATCCGGCAGTTTGGAATGGGTGGAGGTTGCGGATATTGCAAGCAGCGCCGGCTCCGTTCCCCAAAATGCCGTGTGGACTGCCACCGGAGTTTCCAGTGATGGCACAAACGCCTATTTGCAAAACAATGCCACCGGAAACTATCTGTCCTTTGATGGAAGCAATTATATCATCCTGGACTCCGGCGCGACAACGAAGGTCTTTTTCCAATGGAACCTTCTTTATGTGGCGGACGCTTCCTATTGCAGCCACCTTCTGACGGGCGTGAGCGGCGGTGTAGGCAATACCACCACAGACTGGAACAGTGCGATGGGTGTTAACTTGTATAAATACACCCAGGTTGAAAATCTGACCGCCGATATCAGTTTCCTGATCACAAACACGAAAACCACAGAGCTCACCTCGGTCAGCGTGATAAAAGAATGGGCCGGACGCAGCGACGGAAAGTATCCGGACAGCGTAGAGGTCAATCTGCTCCAGGATGGAATACCCTACGGAGAATCGGTCACACTGAGCCAGGAGAACGGATGGTATTACCTGTGGGAAGATCTGCCGCTGAGGCTGAATGATACATTCTTTACCTACAGCGTGGAAGAAGTCCAGATCAAGGATTATACGACGACCCTCCAGGCGGAATCGGATACAGATGGAACGCTGTTGTTCCGGCTGTGCAACACATGGAGTCCGGAATATGTCCCGCTAGTGCTGTCCAAGACAGACCTGAACAACCCGGATAAGCTGCTGCCGGGTGCCCGGTTCCAGCTATATGCTGCCGTCGGGGAAAGTGATACAGATGCGGTTGTCATCCCGGGTACGGAGAATACCTGTGGAATCCTTCTGCAGGACATCACAATCGGCGAGGATGGTCTGTTCCGAATCGAGGAACTGTTGGTGGGAGAAACCCACTATCTGGTGGAGGTCGCCGCACCCAATGGATATAATGCGCTGGATGGACCTGTCGTGTTCATCGCGCGGAAGGACGCTCAGGGGCAGGTGGTCCTGGCAGTCCTGTCTGATGAATCCTGGGCTTCGGCCAATGGGACGAATGCGGAAGGAGATCTGCTGCTGCAGATCCGAAACCAGGAGATGTACATTCTTCCCGAGACCGGAGGCACCGGTACTTACTTGTATACAACAATGGGATTGCTGCTGATGGTAGTGGCAGCGGCCATTCTGCTGTATAACCATAAATCGCGCAGAAAGGAGGATCCCTCCTCTTCCTGATGTGCAAATTGGCTGAAAAATAAAAAATGTCATGTAGAAAGGATAAAAGCAAATCATGAAGAACATGAGAAAAGTCGCCATTCTGCTCCTGGCGCTGGCCCTGGCGCTGAGCCTGGCCATCCCCGTATTTGCCGCAGACACCAAATACTCCATTACCATCAACAAAACCGATACCAACAGCACCGACCCCCACGTCTATCAAGCATACCAGATCTTCGCCGGCGACTTGTCCGACGAAGCCAATCCCGACAGTGTTGACGGCACAAACGCTGTCCTGTCCAACATCACCTGGGGCAGCGGCGTCGAGTACACCGGCACGGGTGTAGTCGTCGGTCAGGATGACGATGGGAAAGATATTTACTCCACGGAAGCAAGCGATGTCGCTGCCGCTCTGGCTGCGGGAACGCTGTCTCTGAACGACTTTGTTGCTGATCTGACCCTGGGCACCCCCTGCGCTGCAAGTGAAGAGGGCGACGATGCTTACGTTATTGCTGGCCTGGCTCCCGGTTACTATCTGGTGAAGGACGCTGAAAGTGTTCTGGATAAAGATACTGCCACCGAAATCATTCTGGAAGTGGTGGAGAACTCCGTCGTCAACCCCAAGGCCGAAACCGTTGTCGTTGAAAAGAAGATCGACGACAAGAACGACTCCAACACCTCCGAGGATGAGATTCAGTGGCACGACTCTGCCGACCACGACATCGGCGATTTGATCGATTTCAAGCTGACCACTACCATTCCCAGCAGCTTCAATCTGTTTGTTACATATGGTGAGGCCTACCCCTTCACCTTCCACGATACCGAAGAAAAGGGTCTGACTTTCCAGCCTGATACCGTCAAGGTGTATGTTGATGATACCGAGATCACCGACGGATACGAAGTGAAGGTCCCCGGCTCCACTCACAACGAAGGCACCGATGACGAGCATACCTGTACTTTTGAAGTGATTTTCACTGACCTGACCAAGATTGACGCCGTCAAGGCCGGTTCCGTCATCACCGTACTCTACAAGTCTGAATTGAACGAAGACGCCATTCTCGGCGATCTGGGCAACGTCAACGAGGTTTACGGCGAGTTCAGAAACTTCTATGAGCCCGATGTGCCCAAATTCACTCCCAAGGACACCGTCATCGCCTTCACCTACAAGGTGGTCGTGAACAAGGTGGATGAAAACGGGGTGCCTCTGGCCGGTGCCGAGTTTACCCTGGAGAAATTCGTAGCAAATGCCGAAGGCACTGAAACTCATGAAAATGTCACTGGTAATTGGGTTGCTATTGAGAAGGTCGAGACCACTTCCGGCACTACCTTTACCTTCACCGGTTTGGATGACGGCGAGTACCGCCTGTGCGAGACCGTAACTCCCAAGGGTTACAACTCCATTGATGACATCTACTTCACCGTCACCGCTGACCACGATATCCTGTGGACCAAAGAACGCACCGATGTGCTCAACTCCCTGACTGGCAATGTCGTAACAGGCGAACTCTCTTTCACCGTCATTGATGAGGTTTATGGCGAGGGTGAGGAAGAAGTTACTTCCACCAATGCAGGCCTGTCCTCCGATGTGGTCAACAACAAGGGCGCTCTGCTGCCCGAGACCGGCGGTATCGGCACCACGATCTTCTACGTACTCGGCGGTCTGCTGGTTGCCGCAGCCGTTGTTCTGCTGGTGACCAAGAAGCGCATGGCTTCCGCTGAGTAATTACCAAAAGCTATTTCCGTATCCGGGGGGGCATTTGCCCCCCGGCGCAGGAGCAAGGAGAATCCTATGAAAAGACACGGAATAACCATTATACTGCTGATCGTCTTTATCGTAGGCTTGTCCCTGCTGCTGTACCCCTCTTTCTCCGACTGGTGGAACTCCAGGCACCAGTCCCGGGCCGTTGCGTCCTATGTGGAGCAGGTGGCAAATATCGACGGGGAGCAGTACGCACAGCTTTGGAACGATGCCTGGGAATATAACGCTGCCTTGGCAGGCAGGGCAAACAACTATGTTTTGACAGACGAGCAGAAAGAAGAGTATGAGAATTTTCTGGACGTGGGCGGCACCGGCATCATGGGCTACATTGAAATTCCCACCATCGGTGTCACCCTGCCCATCTACCACGGTACCGACGAGGCGGTGCTGCAGGTCGCTGTGGGTCATCTGGAGTGGACCAGCCTGCCTGTGGGCGGCGAAAGCAGTCACTGTGTGCTCTCCGGTCACCGGGGTCTGCCCAGCGCAAGACTCTTCACCGATCTGGATAAGCTGGTGGTGGGAGATGTGTTCATCTTCCGTGTTCTGGACGAGATTCTCACCTATGAGGTGGATCAGATCCTGATCGTGGAACCCCACGAGACCGAGGCTCTGCTGATCACAGAGGGCAAAGACCTGTGTACGCTGATTACCTGTACGCCCTACGGTGTCAACTCCCACCGGCTGCTGGTGCGGGGCCATCGAGTTGAAAACCAGGAAGAGGCCCAGACCATTCGTGTAACAGCAGATGCCATACAGATCAAACCGATCATCGTAGCGCCTATATTAGCGATCCCCATGCTGCTGATACTGCTGATCGGCCTGATGGTCCCGAAACCCCAAAAAAGGAGGTTTGACTGATGAAAAACAGAATATGGTCTTTCACGTTGACATTGGTTCTGCTGTGTACCCTTGCGGTCAACGCTTCCGCTTCCGATCCGATACCGGATCTTTCCCAGAACGGCAGCATTACCTTTTCTATGGATCTGAATGATGTGCTGCTGGACAGCGGCAGCATGAACCTGTGCAAAGTTGGCGAAATCGTAAAACAAGATAGCAATTACAGCTTTCAGTTGATCGAAAAACTGCAGGACAGTGATGTGTTGCTGGATAAGTTGGATGATCCGATCCTTGCGGAAGAACTGCTGACTCTGGCGAAAGAAAAAGATCTGGAGAAGATCACTGCCCCCATTACGGAGGGCAAAGCAGTATTCACAGATCTGCCTGTGGGCCTGTATGTGGTGTGGCAGGATGACCAGGATGCCACCCGGGGATTCTCTCCCATCCAGCCCTTTCTGATCTCCGTTCCAAAATTCCAGGATGACGAATATGCGCTGGACGTGACCGCCGATCCTAAGGTGCCGGTGGAAACGACCCCGCCGGAGACCACCACACCGCCCTCGCCGCCAGACGAATATCTTCCCTATACCGGACAGCTGAACTGGCCCATCCCGGTGATGGCATTGTCTGGAGCCGTGCTGTTTATTGTCGGCTGGATTCTTTGCGCAGGCAGAAAGAGAACAGAAAATGAGAAGTAAAGCAGGAATTATTTGTATGGTCTTGGGGGCAGCGCTGGTTTTCGGAGCGCTGCTTCTTTCCCGCTCCAATCAAAGAGAGGACACCGCCGCCCGGGAGGCTGTGATGGATGTAATGCCCCAGCTGGTACAGCAGATCCGGGAGAATACTGCCTCAGAGGAAACCGTCTCGGAAGCGTACACAATACCGGAATTGCAGATACCGGTGGAACTGCTGACGGAAGAAGATAAGGAAATGACCGAGGTGG
>JAGBEM010000101.1 GCA_017936985.1 Oscillospiraceae bacterium | reverse complement strand
GGTGTTGCCAAGGCTGAAGGATCCGCCGGGATTGTAGCGCAGGCAGACGGTTTCGGGAACCTTGTCCACAAGCCGATGGAGAAATTCTACATGGGTGGAGTCGTCCAGGTTGATGTAGGCACCCAGCTCGTAGGCTTTTTTCATATCCAGCTCCGGGGTTACGTTGGAAGAGAACATGATGTCTGTTCCGGTGACGCCCACAGCCTGCGCCAGCAGCAATTCGGTATAGCTGGAGCAGTCACAGCCGCAGCCCTCTTCCTTGAGGATCTGCAGGATGTGGGGATTGGGCGTTGCCTTGACGGCGAAATATTCCTTGAAACCGGGGTTCCAGGAGAAAGCGTCTTTCAGCGCCCGGGCATTGGCACGGATGCCTGCTTCATCATAAATATGGAAAGGTGTGGGAATGGTCTGAATGATCTCCTTGGCCTTATCCAGTGTGAGAAACGATGTCTTTTTCATAGTGATCCCTCTTTATACAATAAAATACCCCATGTCATAGCGACACAGGGTACGGCATTTGTGTTACCCCAAGTCAGCACTCCGTTCGGCAGAACGACAGTTCTGCGCATATTCTGCGCAGCCCCAGAATCAGCCCCGTTGGCAGGGGGCAGAATCTTCGGCGAAGCACCCTTTTCGCAGCCGGCAATTGCCAAACCGGAAGCGTACTATTGTGCACCGCGACCTCAGCCATGGTTATGGTGGGATTTTAGCGCATAGAGCTGCATTTGTCAACACTTTTTGCACTCTACCGGGGGTAGAATCTCCATTCTACCCAAAATCGGGCTGAAGTGGGGAAGGGTAGGGTGCATTTTGCCGGGAAAGTGGTATTATGAAGGGGAAGATCAAATTTCAGTTTATGGAGCTGTTAGATGGCCGCTATGGCGCGGCAGCGCCCAAAGGCTTCTCATGGGAGAAGCTGGCAAAAATCTTTGATTTTTGACTGATGAGGGCAAAACAAGAACCGATTTTACTGAGATGTTGCAATAATCGGTGCATGGCTGACCCTCATCCGCCCCAGTGTGCGCACTGGGCACCTTCCCCCAGGGGAAGGCTTAACAGCTCGCTAAATCCCAATTTACATATTTCCGGAAGGGAGAATGATGATGAAACGCATTCCGTTACGGCAGAGAAAAATGCCCATATATTCCAAGGGCGAGGAGATCATGAATATGGTGACCCACATTGTAGGAGGCGCAGTGGGCATTGTCGTACTGCTGGCAGGTCTGATCCTGGCAGAAGGGGCATTAGCCAAAGCAGCTATGGCGATCTACGGCGGGTGCATGATCTGTCTGTATACCATGTCCAGCGTTTATCACGGGCTACGCCCATCTATAGGGAAACGGGTCATGCAGGTCATCGACCACTGCACCATTTACTTCTTGATCGCCGGAACATATACACCTATTGCGCTGGTCGCTTTGCGTCCGGCATACCCGGCCATTGGGTGGGGGCTGATGATCTTCCAGTGGGGACTGACAGTACTGGCAGTAACACTGACAGCTATTGACCTAAAAAAGTACAATGTGTTTTCTATGATCTGCTATATTGGTATGGGTTGGGCGGTGCTTCCTTTTATGCAGCAGACCAAACAGGTGCTGGGGGAAACCGGGTTTGCCTGGCTACTGTGGGGTGGGATCGCCTATACGGTAGGAGCGGTGCTGTACGGTATCGGCTCCAAAAAGAAGTGGTTTCACAGTGTGTTTCATATTTTTGTGGTTTTGGGCAGCATGCTGCAGATGGTTTGCATTTTGGGATTCGTGGTATAATGAAGAAGAGCCTGTTGCGTATCGCAACAGGCTCTTTGCTTATTCATGGGTTTCATCAAACAGGGAGGTAGAGGAGGCGTCGCTGATCTGGCGGCCTGCCATGCAGTCGGCAAACTGTGCGCCGGTCATGGTTTCGTGCTCCATCAGGTAATCTACTACCTGCATGAGCTTCGCTTCGTCCTTTTTCAGGATCTCAGCGCAGTGCTGATAGGCTTTGTCGATCAGCAGCTTTACCTGTTCATCAATGGTGCCGGCCACCTGCTCGGAATAGCTCTTGGTAGTTTGGTAATCTCTGCCGATGAACACCTCGCCGCCGCCCAGGTAGGATACGGTACCGAGAGCGTCGTTCATGCCGTAGCGGGCGACCATATCCCGGGCCAGCTCGGATGCTCGGTCGATGTCATTGGAAGCGCCGGTGGAGATGTCACCCAGGAACAGACTTTCCGCAACACGGCCGCCCAGTAAAGCGACGATCTGCTCGTACATTTCATTGCGGGTCATGTGGACGGTGTCCTCTTTCGGCATACTCCAGGTCAGACCCAGGGCCTGACCCCGGGGGATGATAGAGATCTGCCGCACAGGATCGTGGGCAGGCAGATTGTGCATAGCCACGGCGTGACCGGCTTCGTGGATGGCGGTGATCTTTTGATCCCGGGCCAGTCTGACGCGGCTGCGCTTTTCGGGGCCTGCCAGGATCTTCATCATGGCTTCGTTCAGATCTTCCATGTTCAGCACCGGGCGGTTTTCCCGGGCTGCCAGGATGGCAGCTTCGTTCAGAAGGTTGCTCAGATCGGCACCGGTAAAGCCGCCGGTAGCCAGAGCGATGGTTTTTAAGTTGACGGAGCTGTCCAACTTTTTGTTTTTGGCATGGACTTTCAAAATCTCCTCACGGCCTTTGGCATCGGGAGCGCCAACATAGATCTGGCGGTCAAACCGGCCGGGCCGCAGAAGCGCGGGGTCCAGGATGTCGGGACGGTTGGTGGCTGCAAGGACGATAACGCCCTCCGTCCGGGCGAAGCCGTCCATTTCCACCAACAGCTGGTTCAGTGTCTGTTCTTTTTCGTCATGACCGCCGCCAAGACCGGAGCCGCGCTTACGGCCAACGGCGTCGATCTCATCAATGAAGATGATAGCAGGGGCGATCTTTTTTGCCTGCTCAAACAGGTCGCGGACGCGGCTGGCGCCCACACCCACATACAGCTCTACGAAATCAGAGCCGGAAATAGACAAAAACTGTACATCGGCTTCACCGGCCACTGCTCGGGCCAGCAAGGTCTTACCGGTACCGGGAGGACCCACCAGCAGCAGACCGTGGGGGATCCGGGCGCCAATCTTGGTGAATTTTTCAGGATCCCGGAGGAAGTCTACCACTTCCTGCAGCTCCTGCTTTTCTTCGTCAGCGCCAGCCACATCGTCAAAAGTGACCTTTTTACCGCCGGGAACACCCAGCATGGTACGGGCTTTGCCGAAGTTGTTCATACCGTTGCCGCCGGCCTGGGCTCTGCCCATCAGCAGGAACCAGAGGATCAGCAGCACTAGGCCTACGATCAGCATGGGCAGGATCAGATCGTAAAAGGACCAACCGGTTTCCGGAACGAAATGGTAGTATTCCAGCGTCCCGGCAGCAGTCAGTTCAGCCAACAGAGGCTGCACCTCTGCACGGAAGGCATCTACATCTGCAAGGGCGCAGATCAATTCGTCCTTACCGCCGAAGGGCGCGTGCAATGTCAGTGCGATCTTATTGTCTTCCACGACAAAGCTTTTGACCTGGCCGTTTTCCAGAAGTTCCAGGACAGTGGAATAGGGAATCTTATCCGTGCCGTCACCAAACAGGCCGAAGATCCAGGCAAAGAGCAGAGCCAGGATCGCTACATATAAAATAATGGAAAGCGGGCTACGTTTTTTCAAAGTTGGTTCTCCTTAAATCAAGTATATGCTTCCGGTTTCAGAACGCCCACATAAGGCAGATTCCGGTAATGCTCATTAAAATCAAGACCATAGCCTACAACGAAAGCGTTGGGGACTTCAAAGCCTACATAGTCAGCCTGCAGGGTGATCCCTTCTTTCCGGCGGGAGGGCTTATCCAGCAGGGTGCAGATTTTCAAAGAGGCCGGTTCTTTGGACATAAGATGCTCATGAACGAAGGTCAGAGAATTGCCGGTGTCGTAGATGTCCTCCAGGATCAGTACGTGGCGGCCCTTGATGTCAGAGGAAATATCCTTACGGACGATCATATTGCCGGTGGAATCGGTGCCTTCATAGGAGGAAATCCACATGAAATCCATCTGACAGGGAACCTTGATCTGGCGGATCATATCTGCGTAGAAGATCACGACACCCTTTAAAACACCCACAATGATGGGGTCTTTATCCGCGTATTCTGCGGACAAGACCTGCCCCAGCTCCCGGATCCGGGTCTGGATCTGTTCTTCGGTGATCAAAATTTCCTGAATATCTTTTTCCATAGTGAAGACCTCTCTTTATGTTACAGCTGCTTACTAGATTCGATGTGAATACACAGGGCGGGAAGGGCGTGCGTACTGCGGTCAAGGTTGACACCGATACCGCCAACGGCCAGAATGCCCAGGTCATCGCAGATCACGGGGATCCGGCTGCGTTGACTGGCTGGGATCTTGCGGTCGATGAACAGCTTTTTCAGTAGTTTAGTGCCGCCGGCCAGACGGATCGCGTCGCCGCTTTGACGCCTGCGCAGATATAGCGTTCCCTGAGGGCAGACGGTGAAGGTGTCGGGAGTATTGACGATGGTTTCTGCCGGGTGGCAGATCACAGTCAGACCCAATTCGGGTACCTTGACAGAACCGTTGGGGGCAAGGACTGTCACAGGCAGGTCAGCGGTGTCACTGCCGACTTCCAAGTGACCGTAATTGCGCCGAATGGTGATATTGCCGGGGAAATTGGCCCGGGCGGAGGGATTATCGGAAAAAACCAGAGCTTCGCACAGGGCAATGTGTTCCGCTTCCGGTTCCTTGACGCCGTTTTGCTTCAAGAAATTCTCCAAAATGCGGCTTCGCAGTGGATATGCCATCTGCTGCAGCGCTTCCACAGATGGGAGCACTTCGGCTCGAGACAGCTTCTGAAGGGCCTCTTCGTCCTGCCGCAGCCGCATGGCCATGGCAGAGATATTTTCCGCCAGCCGGGGGTTTTCTGCGATCAGCAGCGGCATCACATGATGCCGCAAACGGTTGCGAAGGAACGCATCGGTTTCGTTGGAACTGTCCTCGATGTGATCAATGTGGTATTCTGCCAGAAATGCCAGCACCTGCTGCCGTGTGCAATTCAGCATAGGGCGGATCACCGAGCCGTTGACAGGTGCAATGCCGCCAAGACCTTTCAGCCCGGTGCCGCGCACTAGGTGCATCAAAACTGTTTCGGCATTGTCATCGGCAGTGTGGGCAGTGGCAACTTTGCCGGGGAGGGTGGCAAAAAAAGCGTAACGGGCTTCCCGAGCGGCAGCCTCCAACCCCTTTTTACCGGGGGTGATATAACCGTTTCCGACGGTAAGGGGAATGTCAAAACGGTCGCAAAAACTGCGGACGAATTGTTCATCCCGGTCGGATTCTTCCCTGCGCAGGTGGTGGTTAAAATGCACTGCGCAAAGGGTTATGCCCAGCTTTTGCCGCAGAAGATACAGTCCCCACAGCAGCGCCGTGGAGTCCGCACCGCCGGAAACGGCGCAAAAGAGCGTGTCACCGGGGCGCACCATATCAAATTTGCGAAGCTGGCCCAGAAGGTCATTCAGCATGCTTCCACTCCCGGTCGGTGAAGGTCTGGTAAGGGCCAAACCACTGCATTTTTACAGTGCCGGTCTCGCCGTGGCGGTTCTTTGCCACGATGCATTCCGCAAGACCCTTATCCTCAGTATTTTCGTTATAGTATTCGTCGCGGTACAAAAACATGACGGAGTCGGCATCCTGTTCGATAGCGCCGGATTCGCGAAGGTCTGAGAGGATGGGGCGTTTGTCGGTACGGCTTTCCACCGCACGGGACAGCTGACTTAGGCACACCACGGGCACATTCAGCTCCTTAGCCATGATCTTCAGGCTACGGGAGATCTCGCCAACGACAGTAACGCGGTTGTCGCTGTTTTTGCCGTAGCCGGAGCCCTGCATCAGCTGCAGGTAGTCGATGACCACCAGGCCCAGATTATCCAGCCGGCGGCACTTGGCGTTGATGTCGGCAACGGTGACAGAGGGGTTATCGTCAATGCGAATATCCGTCTGACTCAGAGCAGCAGAGGCCATGCAGAGCTTGCCCCACTCATCCTCGCTGAGCTTGCCGGTGACCAGCTTTTGCAGTTCAATAAAGCTCTCACTGGCCAGAAGACGCATCACCAGCTGCTCCCGGGACATTTCCAGGTTGAAGATGGCGACGGTCTTTTTGTACTTCTTTGCCACATTTACGCCAATGTTCAGCGCAAATGCGGATTTACCCATGGCAGGACGGGCAGCCACCAGCAGAAGGTCAGATTTGTTCAATCCGTTGATCTTGCTGTCCAGATCCCGCAGGCCGGTGGAAAGACCGGGGATAGCGGAGTCGGACTGGCTCAGCTCGGTGAGCCGGTCAAAGACCTTGTGCAAAATCGTGCCCACATGCTCCAGACTGTCGCCCCGTTCGCCTTTGCGCAGGGCATAGATCTTCTTTTCTGCGGATTCCAGCATTTCGGCAGGGGTGCCTACCTGACTGGAAACCGTTTCTACGATCTCTGTGCCTGCCTGCTTCAGTCCCCGGAGCATGGCTTTGTCCCGGACAATGTTTGCATAACGCACCACATTGGCAGCGGTGGGGGTGATCTCCATCAGCTGGAGAACATAATCCCGGGATTTGTCATTATAGAAGCCCAGCTCCCGCATCTTATCCAGTACAGTGACCGGATCAATGGTCTGGGAGTAATTGAACATGGTGTAAATGGTCTGGTAGATCTCTTTATTCTGCTGCAGATAGAAATCCTCTGCCCGAAGAATACCGATCACATCGGCAACACACTGGCTGTCGATCAAAATGGAGCCCAGTACGGACTGTTCCGCTTCCAAGGAATGGGGCGGCTGTGCATTGAGCAACTGTTCGTCCATGTAGATTCTCCTCTTTCTCTAAAAAATACGCAAAAGGGATTTAGGCCTCTTCGATCTTAACGGTAAGGGGGGCAGTGATCTCGTAACCCAGCTTGCAGGTCACAGTGTAAGTGCCTACGGACTTGATGGGATCAGAAATGGCAATCTTGCGCTTGTCCAGCTTGATGCCGGACTTCTTTTCCAGTGCGTCGGCGATCTCCTGATTGGTAACAGAGCCGAAAAGACGGCCTGCGCCGCCACCCTTGGCGGTGACCACCAGGGTCATTTCCCGCAGCTGCTTGGAAAGGGCCAGCGCTTCTGCCTTTTCTTTGGCGATCCGTTCCTGGGTGGCCTTGTCGTTCATACGCATGGTGTTGATGGCGTCCGGTGTGGCTTCGATAGCCAGCTTTTTGGGCAGCATAAAGTTACGGGCGTAGCCGTCAGACACTTCCAGCATCTGACCCTTTTTACCCTTGCCCTTAACATCCTGTAACAGAATAACTTTCATGGTACATATCCTCCTTAGATGATACCCCTGCGTAAAGGCAGGAGATTGCCACGTCGCCTGCGGCTCCTCGCAATGACATGGAGTGAGTTTTATTCTTCATAGAACTTATCGATGGATGCCACCAGCTTATCCAGGACATCCTTGACGGTGGTGTTGCTGATCTGTGCGCCGGCTGTTGCAGCATTGCCGCCGCCGCCCAGAGGTTCCAGAACCATCTGCACGTTGGTCTGGCCGATGGAACGGGCGGAAATAAACACCCGATCCTCTTCCGGATACAGTACAAAGGAAGCGCTGATGCCAGAAATATTCAAAAGCTCATCCGCTGCCTGGGCTGCCAGCGTCCGGGAAGTGCCGCTGCTCAAGGCAGCAATGGCAATATCCTGCCGGTATAGCCGGGAGGCCTTGATGATCTGATATTTTGCCATGGTGTCCTGGAAGTCACTTTGCAGCAGCTTTTTGACTTCCACAGGCTCCGCGCCCCACTGCTTCAGCACAGCGGCGGCTTCAAAGGTACGCTCGCCGGTGCGGACGTTAAAGCTCTTGGTATCCAGGAACAAGCCGGCAAGCAGGCTCTTGGCTTCAATGGGGAGTACGTCCGTTTTCTCAACGGAGTATTGCAGAAGCTCGGTGACCAGCTCGGCGGCGGAGGAAGCATAGGGTTCGTGGAGGTTTACCACCACTGGATTAATATAATCGGCAGCTCTACGGTGATGATCCACCACACAGACCTTGGAAATGGCTTCCAGAAGGGGTCTGCACTCCACTTGGTCGGGGCGGTTGGTGTCGACCACGACCAGAATACTGTGGTTGTCGCACAGCAAAAGCGCTTCCTGACCGGAGATGAAGGTGTCCCGGTATTCCGGCACCTGGCGGATCTCAGAAAGCAGACGCTCGGAAGCGTTGTTTTCCAGATCCAGTACAATATAGGCTTTTTTGCCCTTCTTCCGGCACATACAGCTAATGCCCATGGCTGCGCCTACGGCATCCATGTCTGCGTTGCTGTGACCCATGATGAACACATGGCTGCTCTGGCCGATAAGCTCCATCAGGGAGTTGGCAGTGACACGGGAACGAACCTTGCTGCGGTGATCGGCCTCTTTGCCGATGCCGCCGTAGAAGGTGAAATTGAAGCGGTCTTTGATGACAGCCTGGTCACCGCCCCGGCTGAGAGCCATTTCGATGGACAGAGCGGCAAAATTGTAGGATTCCTCAAAATGGGAACCGTCGATGCCGATACCCATGGAGATGGAGGCGGCAAGTCCGGAGGGACTGGTGACCTCGTGAATGTCTTCCAGGAGGGAGAATTTACCCTCGATAGCCCGGTTTAAGTCCTTCTTTTCAAATACGAACAGGAACCGGTTTCGTTCCAGCGTACGCAGCAGACCGTGGTAGGGTTCTGTCCACTTGGTCAGAACCTCGTTGATCTGGGCGTTGAGGTTGGAAATGGCACCTTCGGAAAGGTTCTTGATCATTTCCTCATAGTTGTCAATGAGAATGATGGAAACCACAGGGCGGGAGCGGATGTATTCGTCCCGAACCTGATAAAGCTCCGTCAGATCGCTGAAATACAGCATACCCAGCACCGTGTTGTCCGGATCATCTGCCCGGGCGGTAGTGCCATAGACCCGGTAGCGGCGGCTGCCGATGGCCATGTCGTAGGGGTATTCGTTTTTGCCGTCCGCCAGCCAGTCGATGGAGAGCTGAGGCAGCACCCGGCTCAGAGACTGCTCCAGGTAGGATTCCTGATAACCGGTGATACTGGAGAAACGGTCGTTTGTCCAAATGATACATCCGTCACCCAAGCGGATCAGCGCCATGGGGAAGGGAGTATCCGCGCCGTTGGCGGCTTCGTAGGAATTAAAGGTGGTGCGGACATAGTGTCCAATGGTGCGGTGGCGCTTGGTGCGGCAGAAAAGATAGTAACCCAGCACCAGGATAGTGAGGGCGCCTTCCACGCCGGCGAGAATGTATTGCTCCATCAGAGCGGCAGCAATGGCAAAGCCTGCCATGACGGTAAAGTATACCCAGAGACCCGGCCAGAAAAGCCGACCCAGCTTTTTGTTCATATCACTGCCTCCTTAGAGGGCACAATGCCCATAATATCTTCATCTTACCCGATATTATAGCAAATGAAAAGCAAAGGTGCAACTGGTTTTCACAATATAAATGAAAAATGTGAAGTGCAAATTCTTATTTGTCGAGCTGTTGGATAACCACTCCGGCACGGGAGCGCCTAAAGGCTTCCCCTCTGGGGTGGTGCTCCGCGCAGCGAATCGAAATCTCTATGCTTGCCGGGGGCAAGCATACCGATACAACAGCTGGCAAAAATCTCTGATTTTTGACTGATGAGGGCAAAACAAGAACCGATTCTACTGAGCTATTGCAATAATCGGTACAGGGCTGACCCTCATCCGACCTCGCTTACGCTCGGTCACCTTCCCCCAGGGGAAGGCTTAACAGCTCGCTAAATCCCCAATTTGGCGAGGGGTGTCAAAGGGAAGCGAAAAATAATTGTGTACTTTTACAATAAATGTGCTATACTATATGTGCAATGCGCCGGGATGTGCTGACCCGGGCATAAATTGCGGAGCGCTGGATCTGGCGCTTTCCGCGCAATCCATAATCAAGCAGGCGTTTTTCTCCCAAAGCGGCGATACAGGGCCGGGGAAGGAGAAGGCGGGTGCCTGTGTTTTGCATGGTTATTTGACCAGAATTTGAAAGGAGTACTGATTTTACTTGGCAGAAAAACTGAAAATTATTCCCCTGGGCGGCTTGGATGAGATCGGCAAAAACTGTACCGTCCTGGAATACGGCAAGGATATGATCGTAGTGGACTGCGGCGTGGGTTTCCCGGAGGAGGATATGTACGGCGTGGATCTGGTGATCCCCGATTTTTCCTATCTGGTTGCCAACCAGAAGAAACTGCGGGGTATGTTTATTACCCACGGGCATGAAGATCATATCGGTTCCATTCCTTACTGTATGCGCGAAGTGAATTGCCCGATCCATGGCACAGCCATGACCAATGGGCTGATCAAACTGAAGCTGGAGGAGCACCGCCTGGCGGATACGGTGAAGCTGATCACTCATAAGCCCGGCGATACGGTCAAAGCCGGCTGCTTTACGGTGGAATTCATCCATGTGAACCATTCCATCGCTGACGCGGTGGCTTTTGCCATCCATACCCCGGTAGGTACGGTGGTGATGACCGGCGACTTTAAGATCGATCCTACCGCAGAGGGTGGCATGACAGATCTGGCCCGGCTGGGTGAGCTAGGCAACAAGGGCGTGCTGGCACTGCTGTGCGACTCCACCAATGTGGAGCGTGGCGGCTATACGCCCAGCGAAAATGTGGTGGCGGAAGGTTTGGACCGGCAGTTTAAAAACTGCGATCAGCGGATCATCGTGACCACCTTTGCATCCAATATGCACCGGATCCAGGCGGTTTTGGCTACGGCGCAGCGCTACGGCAGAAAAGTGGCAGTCACCGGCCGGAGCATGGAAAATATGCTGAAGGTTGCCCAGGAACTGGGCTATCTGAAAGTTAAGCCCGGCACCATCGTGGATCTGGCTGCCACCAAGAGCCTGCCGAAGAACAAGGTGGTTATCGTTTCCACCGGATCCCAGGGCGAAAATATGTCGGCTCTGTACCGCATGGCGTTTTCTACCCACAAGCAGGTGGATATTACCTCCGGCGACCGGATCATCATCTCGGCATCTGCTATTCCGGGCAATGAAAAGGCGGTCAGTAAGATCATCAATGAACTGTATCGCAAGGGTGCGGATGTGGTGTATGAAAAGAGCGAGGGCCTGCACGTTTCCGGTCACGCCTGCCAGGAAGAGCTGAAGATCGTCCATGCGCTGACGAAGCCCAGGTTTTTTATCCCTGTCCACGGCGAGCAGCGGCATCTGCAGATCCACGGTAAGCTGGCCCAGCAGATGGGAGTCAAGGCGAATCATGTGTGCATCGGCGAGATCGGCTCTGTCTTTGAACTGACCGGCAGAAGCTGTAAGATCACAGGCACTGTGCCGGCAGGTAAGGTCTTTGTGGACGGCACCGGCGTGGGCGATGTGGGCAGTGTGGTGCTTAGAGACCGCAAGCATCTGGCCCAAGACGGCATGATCGTTGTTTGTGTCAACTTGAGCAGCCAGGACGGCAGTGTGATCTCCGGTCCGGACATCATCACAAGAGGTTTTATCTATGTGAAAGAATCCGAGGAGCTGATGGAGGAGCTCCGTGAGGTGGCTATGGAGGCCATTGAACGGTGCAGTCGCCGGCGCAGCCGGGACTGGGCAACGCTGAAATCTGCCATCAAGAGTGACCTTTCCGGTTACCTGTACAAGCAGACAAAGCGCAATCCTATGATCCTGCCGGTAATCACGGAAATTTAACAAGCAAGCCGCCCTTGCAAAAGGGCGGCTTTTGTGGTTAAATGGGAGTTACTATGTTTGGCTCTTTGTTTTTTCTTGTTTCGGCAAGAAAAGAACGAAAAGAAGCCGACACAGGAGAGGCGTTAATGTCGCGCTCCCGCGCGCCAAATGCACCCTCTCCTGTGAACATCTCCCGTGGCGCATCGCTGGGAGAGATCCTTTGACCGAAGTTTGTATTTTGTGCGATAAAGGAGAGCGGTATGCACTATTATTTTGCGCCCATGGAGGGACTGACGGACAGTATTTACCGCCGGCTGCATCATCAATATTTCCCCGGGCTGGATCGGTACTATATGCCGTTTTTGTCGCCTACTGTCCATCGGACACTGACCAACCGGGAGGAGCGGGAACTGCCTCTTGCGGATACAGAAGGCTTTATGGCGATCCCACAGATTCTGACCAAAGTGCCGGAGGATTTCCTCTGGGCAGCAGAAGTGATCAAGGACAGGGGCTATACGGAAGTCAACTTGAATTTGGGCTGCCCCTCCGGCACAGTCACTGCCAAGGGGAAGGGAAGCGGTATGCTCCGGGATCTGGAAGGCTTGAAGCGGTTTCTGGATGCGATCTTCGCGGCTTCGCCGCTGCCAATTTCCGTCAAGACCCGGTTGGGCTATGAAGACCCAGAGGAATTTGCCAAGCTGCTGGAAATTTACAATCAGTATCCAATCGCGGAGCTGACGGTGCATCCGAGAGTGCGCAGCCAGTTTTACAGCGGGGATATAGATATGGCGCAGTTTCGCTATGCTGCCGGGCACAGCAAAAATCCTCTGTGCTACAATGGCGACATCACAAGTCTGGAAGAGGCAAAGAGGATCGAGGAAGCATTTCCCAATGTGGGCGCAGTGATGATCGGCAGAGGTCTGGTGGCAGACCCGGGCATGCGCAGCGGAGGAACGGACAGAAAAACGCTGCAAGCCTTCTGTGATGCGCTTTTGGAAACCTATCTGGTAGCGTTTGGCGGCAGCCGGAATGCCATGTTCCGGATGAAAGAAAACTGGGGCTTTATGATCACCCGTTTTGAAGGCAGCGACAAACTCTGGAAGCGGCTGCGAAAAACCACAGACCTGGCTGAATACAGGTCTATTACAGGTGAGATATTTGCAACACTGCCGATGAAATGAGAAAAACATTGTCCGTCGGTAATTGACTTTTTATCGGCTTACCTGTATAATATTTGCGGAAAATCATTAAGGCGAGCCATCGCCTTTGAAAAGAAAGGAATTTTGCCATGATTTACAGTAGCGAAGTACAACATATGTGCTCCGTGGCCAAGGGCGCCTATCACGGCCCCGCTCCCATTCCCGAAGAGGGTAAGTGGGT
>JAGBEM010000100.1 GCA_017936985.1 Oscillospiraceae bacterium | reverse complement strand
GTTATCCCCGAGCTGAACGGCAAGCTGATCGGCGCTGCTCAGAGAATCCCCACCCCCACCGGTTCCACCACCATCCTGAACGCTGTCTGCTCCAAGAGCGTGACCAAGGAAGAGATCAACGCTGCCATGAAGGCCGCTGCTACCGAGTCCTACGGCTACAACGAGGACGAGATCGTCTCCTCCGACATCATCGGTATGCGTTTCGGTTCTCTGTTCGATGCCACTCAGACCATGGTCTGCAACCTGCCCGACGGCAAGGTTCAGGTTCAGGTCGTTTCCTGGTACGACAACGAGAACTCCTACGTTTCTCAGATGGTCCGCACCATCAAGCACTTCTCCACTCTGCTGTAATTTCAGAGTAAACTTATGCAGCCGCCCAACCGGGCGGCTGCTTTTTATTGCATAAAGCGCGGTGTTTTCACACCGCGCTTTCCCTTATTTTCCTGTAACTCTGGCCTCGATCCGTTCCAGGGCGTATTTCATCGCCTCATAGGTTGCCGGAGAAACTCGGTCAACAAAGTGATTTTCGTAAGCCATCACCGCTTCCCGGATCCGCAACAGATGCATTCCGCCGCCATCAGCCATCTCGTCCACCAGGAACACCGGCACATACTCACAGCCCGTCAGCTTCACATCGCCGGTCTTGCCGCTTTTGGTGATCTGCAGATCCAGCAGCACAGAATAATTGGTGCCGCCTTTTTCGCCGTCGCCCAGCAGGTCACCCAAGGAATAGGCCACCACCGTGCCACGCTGCTCGTCGAAAGCAATTTCCTGTACATAGTGGGAATGGGTGCCGATAATGGCGTCCACACCGCCAGCCAGCATCAGATCCCGGATCTCTTCCTGGGTCTTGCTGATCTGGTCGTTGTACTCACTGCCCCAGTGGAGCAGCGCAACGGTAATGTCCGGCTTTTCCTGGGCGATCGCCTGCAAAACAGCCGTGATCCCTTCCGTATCCACCTTCTGATAGGTGGTGGAATAGTCGGTGTAGAGTAAGTTTACGCAATCCTCACTGCCGGCAGGCAAGCCCATGCCATTCATGCCCTTGGTAAAGGCCACTACTGCGATCCTGATGCCCTCCACTTCCCGGATGGTAAAACCGCCGGTCTTTTGAAACTCTTCCGAATCGGCGAAAGAACCCACCGGCTCCAGCCCGGCACCCCGGATGCCGTCAAGCGTAGACCGCAGTCCCCGTAAGCCGTTGTGGTTGGTAAAAGAGTTGGCAGTCTGAACAAAATCAACACCTGCATTGCGCAAAGCGGTCATCAGCTGGGGCGGAGCACTGGCAGACTGGGTGCCAAAGCTGTCGCCATACAGGTTTCCCTCAAAATTCACCGCCGTCAGATCGCCGCCGGAAAGGACACCTGTGATGTCCAAAAAGATGTTGCTGTAATCATAGCCGCTAAGGCTTGCGCCGGCAGACACCACCTTGTCCGTCACATTTACATCGCCGCCGGCAACGAAATGGATCACCGTATCCGGGATCGTTTCCTCCGGCACCGTGGTTTCCGGCGGTGCAGTCGTAACCGGCTCGGTCACCTCCAGCTGAGGCTCAGAGGATTCTGGGGGCTTTGGCAAGCTGACCAAGCCTTTGGTGATCAGTACCGCCGCGGCACATACCACCATGGTCACCGCCGTTACGATCATGCCGATCCTTAACAGGCGCATCTGGGCATCGTAGAACTGCTTTTCTTTTTTGCGTTCTTCCCGGCGTTTATTCAGTTCATCGTTGTCAAACGCCATAGCCTGCCCTCCTGAAATGATGTGCCCTTATTGTACACTATTTTTCCGCTTTGCACAACCCTAATCTGTCGTATATATTGGGATTTATGGAGTTGTTAAGCCTTCCCCTGTATCGGCTTCTTTTCGTCCTTTTCTTGCCGAAACAATAAAAGGACATTGTCCCACTATGATGCAAAAAGCGCGGTGCTTACGCACCGCGCCATTATTTACTCTTTTTATCAGCCACCCTCAGCTGTCGGGGTTCCTTACACAATCCGAGAATGTAATCTGCGGAAACATTATAATACTCTGCCAAGAGTTTCAGTTTTTCACCACTAATATCTGCTTTTCCGGTTTCGATTTTACTATACTGCTGTTGTGTGGTTTTTATCACCTTTGCAATTTCCGCTTGACTTAGATCTCTATCTTCTCTTAAATCTCTGATTCTGTACATAATCATCCCCCTCTCTCTAATAGAACCATTGTATTCCACATCTAAAAATTGTATTGACTTTTACACCTAACAGGCGTAAAATATCAATACATCTATTAGATGTAGATTAAGAAGGAGGGCAATATGTATAGCACAAAGATTTGTAAGGAATTTGCAATACTGTTCCGTAATATTACTTGGCTGCGAAAACATTACGGCTTTTCCAAAAGAAAAATGGCAAAGCTGCTTGGGATCGGTGTCTGGAGTCTTAATAAAATTGAAAAAGGTGAGCTGCCACCCCGTTTAGGCATCAATATTGTTTTTGCCGTACAAGAGCACTTTAATGTTCACCCCACAGTACAACTTAGCCAGCTTTTGGAGCAAACATAAAAGCGCGGTGCTTACGCACCGCGCCTTGATCTTAAATTACTGGTTCTCCAGTTCCTTCAGCGCATCCTTGCGGCTGAAGTTTGCACGGCCCTTTTCATCAAAGCCCATGAACTTGACCCAGGTCATATCGCCCAGATTCAGAACGTCTTCGACCTTCTCAACACGGCGGTTCTCCAGCTTGGAGATGTGCACCATGCCGTCGTGACCGGGAGCGATCTCAACGAAAGCGCCGATGGGCAGGATGCGAACGACCTTGCCGTAGTACAGCTTGCCAACCTCGGGAACGAAGCAGATGTCGTCCACCATCTTCTTGGCAGCGTAAGCAGCAGCGGAGTCCACAGCGGAGATGAACACAGAGCCATCATCCTCGATGTCAACCTTGGCACCGGTGTCAGCGCAGATCTTCTGGATGGTCTTGCCGCCGGAACCGATGACCTCGCGGATCTTGTCCACAGGAATCTTCAGGCTCAGCATCTTGGGAGCGAACTCGGAAACCTCAGCACGGGGTGCGGGGATACACTTGAGCATAATCTCGTCCAGGATCTCCAGACGAGCCTTGCGGCAGCGCTCCAGAGCGTCAGCGATGATCTCCATGGTCAGGCCCTTGTTCTTCAGGTCCATCTGGATGGCGGTAACACCCTCGGTAGTACCGGCAACCTTGAAGTCCATTTCGCCGTGGAAGTCCTCAACACCCTGGATATCGGTGAAGGTTCTCCACTCGCCGGTCTCCTGGTCGGAGATCAGGCCGCAGGAAATACCTGCAACGGGGCGCTTGATGGGAACACCGGCATCCATCAGTGCCAGGGTGGAACCGCAGATGGAACCCTGGGAGGTGGAACCGTTGGAGGACAGGACCTCGGACACCACACGGATGGCGTAGGGGAACTCCTCAACAGAGGGGATCACAGGCTGCAGAGCCTTCTCAGCCAGAGCGCCGTGACCGATCTCACGACGGGAGGTGGAACGGGCAGCCTTAGCCTCGCCGGTGGAGAAAGCGGGGAAGTTGTAGTGGTGGATATAGCGCTTGGTATCTTCCTGGTAGATGGTGTCCAGCTTCTGGGCAGCGGACAGGGTGTTCAGCGTGCAGATGGACAGGACCTGGGTCTGGCCACGGGTGAACAGACCGGAACCGTGGACTCTGGGCAGGACGCCGACTTCAGCGGCCAGAGGACGGATGTCGTCCATGCCGCGGCCGTCCACACGCTTGCCGGAGAGCAGCCACTTCTTGACGACCTTCTTCTGCATCTTGTACAGGCAGACC